>JAFLUJ010000035.1 GCA_022511485.1 Oscillospiraceae bacterium
TTTGGAAAGGGGTCTGGGGAATAACCTTTCTTCAGAAAGGTTTTCCCCAGTAAGAATACAGAAATAATATGCCAAATTATGATTTACATTATTGTTCACGATATATTAAATTCCCTTGTGCAGCAGCACATTATTTTTTCAGCTTTTCCCATTCGCTTTCCTTGAAGCCAACGAGAACGGTATCCCCGCTGACGGCAATGGGACGTTTCACAAGCATTCCGTCGGTAGAAAGGAGCTTCAGCATTTCTTCCTCGCTCATATTGGGAAGCTTATCTTTCAGTCCCATTTCCTTATAGAGTATCCCGCTGGTATTGAAAAATCTTTTTAACGGCAGACCGCTTTTCTTATAGAATTTTTTTAGCTCCTCATAGGAGGGATTATTCTCCTTGATATTTCTTTCCTCAAATTCTATTTTGTTTTCCGTAAGCCAGTTCCTTGCTTTGACACAGGTGGTACATTTGGGATAGCATATAAAAAGCATATTTTTGTGTTCCTTTCATTAAAGCCGGTTTATTTACTGTCACCATCTTTATTTTTTTCGTCAATATAATCAATGCTGTTTTTTAGAACTTCTATAGCTTTATCTGTATGACCGGTCTCAAGCAGCATTAAAATAGAAGTTAACAGCGTACGTAAATGCTGATTTGTCATATTTATACCTCCATGACCGCATCACATCTGCGAATGGTTTTCTGAGGGCAGGCATCTGCACATACGCCGCAGGCAGTACATTTTTCGTAATCTATACGGGCAAGATTGTTTTCCACATGGATCGCGTCGTTGGGACACTTCTTCTCGCATATCTTGCAGCCGATACAGCCATGCTTGCAGACGCTTCTTACGACCTTTCCTGTTTCCGTTGAGGAGCAGCAGACGTCTATCGTCTTGTCAATATCCCTGAGTATGATAAGCTGGTCGGGACATACCTTTGTACAAAGTCCGCAGCCGATGCATTTTGATTTGTCAATTCTGGCAAGATCATCCACTACTGTGATTGCGTTCTGAGGACATACCTTTGCGCAGTCTCCGAAGCCAAGACATCCGTGGGTACAAGCTTTAGAACCATTATAGAAAGAGTTCGCCGCCTTGCAGGACTGAACTCCCTGAAAGTCGTATTTGACCTCCGTATTATGGCAGTTTCCGTTGCAGAGGATTGCTGCCACCTGTGGAGTGACCTTCATTTCCTCCATACCCATTACAGCGGAGATCTTTTTTGCGCACTCTGCTCCGCCGGGCTTACACATATTTGTGGGAGTTCCGTTCTGGACAATAGCAGAAGCATAGTCAGCACAGCCGGAAAATCCGCAGGCTCCGCAGTTTACCTGCGGGAGTATCTCGTTTACCGCTTCGATACGCTCGTCGACCTTTACCTCGAAAATTTTCGAGCACACCGTCAGCAGAACTCCTGCGGCAAGTCCTATTGCGCCGAAAACAACCATCGGCAGGATATATGTCGTCATATCTATTCATTCCTTTCAACCGGGAATTTTGAATCGGAAACAGTCCATCGGAATTCTTCTTTAAAATCTTCAAAGCATTCGGGACATATCCAGTGCAAACGGTCAGATGTGCAGTATCCGGAATGCAGATCATTATCTGCCGCGCTGAATTTTTCCATACAGAATTCACAATGTTCGTGCTCCCATTTGTCAGAAAATCTTTTAAATATGTCTGTAAAAATCAGTTCGGTATCAGTTAAATATTTTTCCTGACCGTTTCTGCGCCAGTCGTCCATGGATACCATTTCAATGACCTCTTTCGGTTATCCTAACATTCCGGAAAACAGCCCGGAGAATCCCATAAAGCTTACCGATACTATTGAAGCGGCGATAAGAGTTGCGGGAACTCCCTTGAAGGTTTCGGGAACGTCAGCTCTGTTTACCCGGGAGCGTACTCCGCTGAAAATTATCAGCGCCAGAGTAAATCCAAGTCCTGCTCCGACAGAGTTGAAAATGGATTTGACAAGAGTGTAGCTGTTGTCGATATTAAGAATGGTCACACCAAGAACAGCGCAGTTTGTTGTGATAAGGGGAAGGAAAACTCCCAGCGCATTATAAAGGGAGGGTATCTTCTTTTTCAGTATCATTTCAACAAGCTGAACGAACAGTGCGATTATAAGGATAAACGCTATTGTTTTAAGATATTCAAGTCCCATAGGAACAAGGAGAAATGTATAGATAGGATATGTACACAGGGTCGCACAGACCATTACAAAGGTAACGGCTGCTCCCATTCCTATAGAGCTGTCCAGCTTTTTGGACACGCCCAGAAAAGGACATATTCCCATGAACTTTGAAAGCACAAAGTTATCAACAAGCATTGCGTTAAGCAGGATAACAATTAAAACCTTCATTCTGCGGCAGCCTCCTTAACATTGGTATTGTCTTTGTTATAGTTAGGACAGCTTGCGGCACCCGGACAGTTTGCGCAGCCGATCTCCTGAGGCGGCTTCTTGTTTGCGATCTTATTTACCAGAGCGATAATAACTCCCAGAGTGAAGAATCCTCCCGCAGGCATGATGAACATTGTCATTGTTACCGGCAGGTGAAGGTCGATTCCCATCCACTGTCCTGTGCCGATTATTTCACGGATGCTTCCCATTGTGAACAGAGCCAGCGTAAATCCCAGTCCCATTCCTATTGCATCGAGAAGGGAGGAGAACACTCCGTTTTTGGAAGCAAAGGCTTCCGCTCTGCCAAGGATTATACAGTTTACTGTGATAAGGGACAGGAAAAGTCCCAGTCTGCTGTAAAGGTCGGGAAGGTAGCCCTTCATAAGAAATTCTATCAGTGTAACGAAGCTTGCGATAACAACGATAAAGCAGGGGAGACGCACAGCTTTCGGGATGACCTTTTTAAGCAGTGAGATAACAATATTTGAGCATATCAGAACGAAGGTAGTTGCAAGTCCCATTCCGATACCGTTGGAAGCCATTACTGTAACTGCAAGTGTAGGACACATTCCAAGCAGAGTTACAAGAGTGGGATTTTCCTTTATGATACCCTTGGTAAGCTCCCAGAGCTTTCCTTTATTCTCAGCCATTATTCATCGCCCTCCTTTATAGAGCCCATGCTTTCGTAAGCTGCAAGGGCGGTGCGGACGCCGCTGTATACGCCGTTTGAAGAAAGGGTAGCTCCCGTTTCAGCGTCAAGGGAAAATCCGCTTCCGCTGCTTCCTTCAAGCTCCGCTTCTCTTGTAAGTCTGACTATCTCCTTATGTGTGCCCCATACAGCCCTGGATTTTACGGTGCTTACATTCTGACTTGCATTGATACTGTCAAGACTTACTCCGCTGAACTGTGATAAAAAGCTGTTATTCTGAACTCTTGTACCGATACCGGGAGTATCGCTTACATCCATAAGGGAAACTCCCTGGACGGTGCCGCCAGGAGTTATCCCAACAAGAAGGTGAAGTCCTCCGGAGGAATATCCGTCTGCGGTTATTTCAAAGGCGACGTTTGTTCCGTCGCTGAGGACAGAATCCACACCTTCATAGGTCAGGACACTCCCGTCGGGAGCTTTGAGCATTTCAAAGCCCTCGGCAGAGCCGTAAAGCTCGGTAAGGCCCTCCGTCAGCTTATCGGTGATGATCCCGGAGGTATCAACATATGTGGCCTCATAGGCTGCAACAAGCAGCCCGCAGGCGATAATACATATAAGTGTAAGTACGAGAGGCGGCTTTATTTTTTCGTTGAACATGATCTATAATTATGCTCCCGCAGGGAGCATCTCTCCTTTCCGATGTTTTGTGGTCTTATGTCAGCAAAATTCTGACGCTCAATTTATTGAGCACGCAGCGAAGAAAGCAAAACTCGTAAATTGAAAATCGCAGATTTTCAATTAAGCACTCACTTTCTTCTTTTCAGGCTTCTTTGCTCCTAAAGGAGAAGTTACTGTAAGTTTATCAATGTAGGGAGTGAGCAGGTTCATAAGCAGTATGGAGAAGGATACTCCCTCCGGATAGCTGCCGAAGCTTCGTATTGCGAAGGTGATAACTCCGCAGCCTATTCCGAAAACTATCTTGCCTTTGCAGGTGATAGGAGTAGTTGCATAGTCGGTAGCCATAAAGAACGCACCTATGAGAAGTCCTCCTGCTAATATACCATAGACCGTCTCAACAAGGCTTCCGGTATAAATAAGTGTAAGCAGTGCAAATGAGCCTATATACGAGATCGGAGTTGCAGGGGAAATAATTCTTGCTATCATCAGGAAAAGTCCGCCTAAGATTAGAGCGGCGGCACAGGTCTCACCGATGCAGCCTCCGGTCTCTCCGAAAAACATTTCGCCTAATGTAAACGGCGCCATTTTGTATGCCACGCCGTTTTCGGTAAATTCAAGCCAGCTTGCTGCAAGGGGAGTGGCGCTGGTCTCGGCGTCCACAACGCCTGTATACCAGTAGGGCTTCACCCAGCCGGACATCTGACCGGCAAAGGACAGCATAAGCACTATTCTTGCTGCAATGGCAGGGTTTGCGAAATTCTGTCCGATACCTCCGAAAAGCTGCTTGACGATAACGATGGCAACGAAGCTTCCGATAGCAGCCACATACAAGGGCACAGTGGCGGGAAGGTTCATTCCAAGGAGAAGTCCGGTAAGGATAGCAGACAGGTCTCCTACCGTCTGCTCTTTTTTCATAATGATTCTGCACAGAGCTTCAAATATCACGCAGCAGCATACGCACATGGCAAGGACAGCGGCTGCTTTCGGACCGAAAAATGCACAGCCTGCAATTGCCGACGGCATAAGAGCGATAATGACCGCCAGCATTATTTTTGCTGTTGACATTTCCGACGCCCGGTGAGGCGAGGGAGATACATATAAACCTTTCAAATTATCAAATCCTTTTGTTTATAGATTCGGAGTTTCCGGAAATACACTTTTAGCCCTTTGTTACTTGCGAGGGATAAGTGCCTTTGCAAGCTGATTTATTTCCGCAAGAGGACGGTGTGCGGGACAGGCGTAAACGCAGCAGCCGCAGTTCATGCAAAGCATTACCTTGAGCCGTTTCAGCTCCTCTATGTCCTTTTCCTTGTAAGCGCTTTCTATTGCGACCGGCATAAGTCCCAAAGGACAGGTCTTTACACATCTTCCGCAGCGTATGCAGGCGGTAGTTTCAGGAAGCTTTCCGTCCTTGAATGCCAGGATCGCGTTGGTTGTTTTCATTATGGGCTGGTCGGTGTCGTAGAGACAAAATCCCATCATTGGTCCTCCGTAAAGGACTTTTTTTGCCTCTGTAACGCCGCAGTAATCAAGAATTTCAGAGACTCTTGTACCGACGGGGACGAAATAGTTCCCTGCATTTTTAGTCACTGCGTCTCCGTCAACTGTGATACGTCTGCTGACAAGGGGCATACCCGTCCTTGAATAACGGTAAATGCTTGCAGCAGTGGAGACGTTCATTACCATTGCTCCCTGATTGGCAGGAAGCTCTCCCTCGGCGACGATACGTCCCGTAGCGGAGTATACGATGACCTTTTCCGCTCCCTGAGGATAGGAGGATGGCAGGGAAACAACGTCAATGGACTTTATATCCTCGGTCTTGGACTGCATAAGCTTTATGGCGTCCGGCTTATTGTCCTCGATACAAAGTTTACACATTGGAATACCAAGATATTTTTGTACAAGGAGTATACCTTCAATAATATCTGTGGGACGCTCCATAAGCTCCCGATAGTCGCTGGTTATGTAGGGCTCGCACTCAGCGGCATTTATTATGAGGGTGTCAATGGGAGTTTTCACAGCGTCGTAATTCAGCTTTATGTGGGTGGGGAAGCCTGCTCCTCCCAAGCCGGTCAGACCGCTTTCCCGTATAGACATTATAAATGACTGCTTTTCTCTTACTACCGGCACTTCAATATCGGGACATGGCGTCTGCAAGCCATCCGTTTTGATGACTGCTGCCTCGCAGACCGAGCCGTTCGCCATAAGGAAATCCTTTACCTCTGTGACTGTTCCAGACACTGACGAGTGGACCGGGGCGGACATAAACGCGTCTGTGTCGCCGATCTTCTGACCG
>JAFLUJ010000036.1 GCA_022511485.1 Oscillospiraceae bacterium
TCATCGGACATATTTTCCGAATTAATTATAATAAGTCCGCTCACTGCCAGAAATACTGTGGAGATCAAAAATGTCATAATAAGATGTATTTCGATCATAAAAAACGCTCCCTTCACATTATTTTATGAAGGAAGCGGAATTTTGTGCAAGGCTGAGGCGAAGAAGCCCCCGCGGGTATATTGCTGCATACTATTTTTGATATATCGTGCGAATTTTTTAAAAAGTCAATAAAATTGTACAAAGTCCTTGATTTTTTATCTTGAATCATATATAATGTGGTTAAAATCACATATGAACAGGAGGAGTTTAAAATAATTATTACAGCAACCGAATTTAAAGCCAACTTTGAAAAATATCTCAAATTAGTATCAAAAGAGGATATTTTTATCACACGCAACGGAAAAACCATTGCTAAAGTTGTGAATCCGCAGATCAGCGCCGTTGATTCACTTCGCGGACTGATAACGGATGCTCCTTATGAAATTGATCTTCATTATTTAGGAGAGAAATAATTATGACAGCTATAAAGTACATTGAACTAAAAACAGGGTATAACGATGATGGTCCTGCTTGGATCGGAAAAGTAAAAATATCTCGCTCCGGAAATACTGTTTATTTTAATGACCATGCATTTAAAAAATATAACGGGATCAGTGGCAATTTTATAGATATTGAATCCGGTGATGAATATTGGATCTCAGGAGTAAAAAAGAATGGTGAAGATCGTCACTGGGCTGGAAAAGGAAAAATCATCATTGACTCAAAAATTTTACCCGAATATCTCGAAATAGTAGGAGAGAAAGAAATAAATAAAACAAAATTTATCATCAAAGACATAAAAGATGTTTTTCCTATTGAAAGAATCAATTTGTTGTTGAATAGTTAAATTCTGTTTTATTCATACCATTTTTTAAAAATTTGTAAAAATAATTATTTCCGCTTGACAAACAAAAATCTCAGTGTTATAATAATTCCATAATGCAAATGCGATGACAGGAATAAAAGCCTGACAGCTTTTTCAGAGAGTCTCCGGTTGGTGAAAGGAGGCAGAGCAGTCCGGTTATAACTCGTCCTTGAGCAGTCCGCTGAACGTTTATGCAAGTAGGTTGGAACGGGTTCTCCCGTTACAGAGATACGCATTGGATATCCCAAAAGATTGAGATGCGGCGAGGTGCAGGTCTTTTATGCCTGAACAAGAGTGGTACCGTGGAAGCTATGCTTTCATCTCTTATGTTAGAGATGAGGGCTTTTTTTATTGCCGGAACATTTCACTGCTTATGCCGCAAGCGGGGGCTTCTCCGCAGAAAGGAAAGATTTACTATGAAAAACTATGTACGCTATCAGAAACGCTATTTTATGCCTCCCGAGCCTTGCTATGACTGGGTGAAAAAGGAGAGGATCGAAAAGGCTCCTATATGGTGCTCTGTTGACCTCCGTGACGGAAATCAGGCTCTTATCATCCCTATGTCTCTGGAAGAAAAGCTGGAGTTCTGGAAGCACCTTGTCAAGGTCGGCTTCAAGGAGATAGAAGTAGGTTTCCCTGCTGCAAGCGAGACAGAGTATGCCTTCTGCCGTGCGCTCATTGAGCAGGATCTTATTCCGGATGATGTTACTATCCAGGTTCTCACTCAGAGCCGTGAGCATATTATCGCCAAAACCTTCGAGGCTCTCAAGGGCTGCAAAAATGCTATCGTCCATCTGTACAACAGCACTTCTGTTGCACAGCGTGAGCAGGTTTTCCGCAAGTCCAAACAGGAGATAATCGACATTGCAACATTCGGTGCAAAGCTCTGCAAAGAGTACCGGGAAAAAACAGAGGGCAATTTCCGTTTTGAATACAGTCCCGAAAGCTTCACAGGTACAGAGCCGGAGTTCGCTCTGGAAATATGCAACGCTGTCATTGACATATGGCAGCCAAGTGAAAATGACAAGGTAATTATCAATCTGCCGGTAACAGTTTCGGAGAGTATGTCCCATGTTTATGCTTGTCAGGTAGAATATATGTGCAAGCATCTGAACAACAGGGAGAATATTGTGGTCTCCCTCCATCCTCACAACGACAGGGGATGTGCTATCTCCGACTCGGAAATGGGTCTGCTTGCGGGCGCTGACCGTATCGAGGGTACTCTCTTCGGAAACGGTGAGCGTACAGGAAACGTTGACATCGTAACTCTTGCTATGAATATGTTCACTCACGGAGTTGACCCGGAGCTGGAATTTTCCGACCTGCCGGAGATCACCGAGGCTTATGAAAGACTGACCCGTATGCACGTTTACGAGCGTCAGCCATACAGCGGAGCGTTGGTATTTGCAGCCTTCTCCGGTTCACATCAGGACGCTATCGCAAAGGGCATGAAGTGGCGTGAGGAGAAGAATCCTCCCCACTGGACTGTACCATACCTTGCTATTGACCCCAAGGACGTTGGCAGAGAATACGAGGGAGACGTTATCCGTATCAATAGCCAGTCCGGCAAGGGCGGTATCGGATACCTTATGGAGCAGAAGTTTGGTATTGATATGCCTCCCAAGATGCGTGAGAATTTTGGCTACGCGGTAAAAAGCGTTTCCGACCATGCTCACAAGGAGCTTATGCCGGATGAAATTTACGAGATATTCAAGGAGCGATATGTAAACAAGACCGACTTTTTCAGCGTGGAGGAGGCTCATTTCCAGCAGAAGGACGGCATTGTTGCTTCCGTAAGCGTCTTAAAGGACGGAAAGAATATCAGCCGTGAGGCAAGCGGAAACGGACGTCTTGACGCAGTTTCCAATGCTGTAAAGGACGCTCTTGGAATAAGCTACACCATTACAACATATAATGAGCACGCTTTGCAGCATGGTTCAAGCTCCGAGGCTTCGGCTTACGTAGGTATTGAAACTGCCAACGGAGTTTTCTGGGGCGCAGGTATCCACACGGATATTATCGTCGCTTCGGTAAATGCTCTTGTTTCGGCTATCAATAACAGCGGACTGGTTAAATAAAGAATGCTAATGTTACAGGCAGGGAGCTCAATTGCTTTCCTGCCTGTTTTTTCTTGACTTGATTTATTTGCAATGGTATAATGATGTAAAGATTTTGTGTTTTTCACGGAAGCAAAGGAGGGATTTTAATGCTTTTTCCAAAACTGCCGGAGGTAAAAATACTTGATGAAATAGATACGGAAAAAATTCCGTGGTGCAGTGAGGCTGTTGTTTTCTCCGTAAAAAATGGCAGGAGAAGTCTTATTAATACAAAGGGTCAGGTAATTAATGAGGGTAATGACTTTTTCTTTCAGCTTGAGCTTGAAAACAAGCCTGTTTTGCAGGAGATACGTCCTCAGTGTCCTACCTGTGAAGGAATGCTTGCGGCAGGATATGGAATAGAGAATATAAACTGTCCCGAGCTTAAAGCTGTCCGCGAGGGTATAAATACCGGTTATAAAGATATACACACATCGGCGGAATTTTTAAAACCGTTTTTGGGACTTCTGGACAATGGCATTTATGTTTTAGCGGATGTCTCTTATTATCCTACAGACGGGAATGGCAGATTCTTTTATTCTGTTCCGAATGGATTTGCTGAATATCCGGTAACCTGCGATGTATATTATGTGAGCAGTATTCTGGCTTGCGCAGATGGATTTCCCGCATATTTATATCCCACTCAGTCATCGGAGCTTATCAATACAAAGCGTGTTGAGGAATATATGGATATTCTGAAAAATGATCCTTCACCTCCGAGAGGTCTGGCGTATTGGCAGAATGGATTTATAAGCGCGCTTCTGGACGGTCATCATAAGGCGTGTGCGGCGGCGCGTCTCGGAAAAAAGATAAGCTGTCTGACGATCATAAGGGCAGACGGTTTCAGACCAGCCGGAGAGTATAACCGGTCTGATATGAAAAAGACCTTTGTGAAAGATGTTATATTTTCGACTATAGAATATCCTGCAAAAGAGGGACAGGTCTGGGGAGATTATTTTTCTGATTATAAAGAAAATAAAATAGGCCCCCCGTTTCCTGAATATAAGCTTACGGGAAGGGAGTTCCCGGAGGAAAACAGAATTGCTGCACAAAAGTATCCCACTATAGATCTGTTATCGGGTATGTATGCGTCAGACATTATTACAGAAAAAATAACAGAGGAGCTTATTGATAAACTGATAAGTAAGCCTGATCGGGAAAATGCCGAGCGTTTAAGATTTGCTCTTGCGTATCTGATGATAACCGGTAACCGTGAAATGGCATATATAGCTGCAAAGAAAATAGTCCGCGCGGAGATCTCATATCATCCTGCTAAGGAAGCGTGGGTGGCTTTGCAGGAGTTCAAATGTGACGAGACCGAGCAGCTTATGATAGATTACATGGTCAGTCACACAAAGGATGATCCGTACTGGGATATTGTGTCGGATTACTGGGATTAGCTTGGAGGTATTTATAATGGATAATATCAAAATAAGAACTGTATCAATAGACGACTCAGATGATATTTGTGCAATAAGCGGCAAGTATTTAGGATATCCCTGCGAGCCATCTTTAGTCAGGGAGAAGATCGGAAATCTGAACTCTGACCGTGAGGCTGTATTTGTCGCTGTGAAAGATGATAATTCGGTGGGATACATTCATGTTGAAAAATATGATGTGCTGTATTTTGAAACAATGGCAAATATTCTGGGACTGGCGGTCAAATCTGAATACCAGCATAATGGTATCGGAAAGGCTCTTGTTTCCGCAGCGGAAGCGTGGGCGGCGGAAAATGGGATCAAATCTATGAGACTTAATTCAGGGGCTTCAAGAACAGCCGCCCATGAATTTTATAAACATCTTGGATATGAATCTGACAAGGGACAGCTAAGATTTACGAAAAACTTGTCGCTATAGTTCAGATATTACTGTAATCACAACAAATTTATAGGAGTTAAATATAAATGATTATTGAGATCGAGTATTATAAAGGCGACACTTTGCTATTTGGTAAAGTAAAAAATACCGCAGAGCTGAAAAAGCAATTAGACAATATTGAAGCTTCATATGACAGATCAGCTGATAATTTTATAGAACTTCTTTGCAGAAACTATCAATGGACTGTACTTGAAACCTATGAAAAATCAGATTATGTCTATGACCGTGATATTGGGAAATTGATTAAAAAATAAATTCTGATTTTCAAAACTATACCGATTCAGTAACTGACGCCCCCTTTTGTGAGAAAAGCTTCTTTTCCAGTTCGTATGTTATCACGAAAATTATTGCGGCGGTGCAGAGATAAATTATCGTTTCAAGCAGCAGACTTGAAAATGCAATGAATTTTGTCGCCGCCAAAGCCACCTGACAGCAGAAAAAGCAAAGTATAAAGGGCTTTACGATATATGCACCGATGTCAAAGGGGACATCTGCTGTCTTGCACACAAAAGCAATGCGGACGATATTGCTGTAAATGTTGCTTGCGTAGTAGGAAATAAGCACTCCGGTAAATCCGAAAAGCTTTACAAAAATTATCACACAGAGTATCCTTATAATATATTCACAGAGACTGTTCAGAGTGGAAAAATTCTGCTTGCCAAGTCCCTTTATGATACCCTCTAAAACGATCTCCAAGTAGATAAAGGGGACAACGGGGAACATTTTTACAAGGGTCTCTCCAACAAGGCTGTCCGAGGGACAGATCACTGTTCCTATATTTTTTCCGGCGGTGAGCAGCATTCCCGAAATGAAAAATGAGTAACAGAATGACCGCTCGAAAATCTTTCTTATGAGACTTTTTACACGCTCTGTATTTCCTGCCGAGCTTGCTCCTGCGATCTCCGGAATCAAAATGTTTGACAGGCTTGTCAAAATTACAGCCGGATAAAAGACTGTGGGGATTATCATTGCTTCAAACATTCCGTATTCGCTCATTGCCCTCTCAGTTGATGAGTTGTAATTGACCAGTGCGATGGGGACAAGGGCTTCATTCAGTGAGGACATTATCATT
>JAFLUJ010000037.1 GCA_022511485.1 Oscillospiraceae bacterium
CGTAAACTCTATCTACAATAATCAAATCCTTATGGAAACTTGTCCACATATATGGTCTCCAACCATAAACATTATGACGATTATACGGATTATGCCAATCTTTTTGCAGTGGTTCATATTTCCTCCTTAAAAAATTCTTCCTTTAAAATACCATAGCATAATCTGTCGTATTTGTTTCCGTTCAGATAGACGGCTTTCCGTTCCCGTCCCTCTAACGTGAATCCACAGTTCTCTATCGACTTCTGCGCACCGATATTTATTTCAAGAGTGTTGGCGGTTATGCGTTCCATGCCTAAAAACCTGAATCCGTAATCAAGCATCAACGACACCGCTTCACTGCCGTAACCCCTGGAACGGTTTTCGATCTTTGCAATGCCGATACCAACAGAACATTTTCGGTTCACACGGTCTATGTCCTGCAAGGCAACATCTCCGATAACTGTTCCGTCGTTCAGGAATATTCCAAGACGCACATTCTGATTTCCCTGCAAGCGCTGTATTTCGTCAAACCACCCGTCCGCCTTTTCGTCCGAATGTCCGATATTGAATTCCTCCGCGGGACAGTCAAAATCGTATTCAAAATCGTTCCAAAGCTTTTTGCAGTCTGCTCTTTCAAGCATTGCTAAATATATTCTTTTACCCTGCAATTTCATAAATTACCTCCGATATATTGTCCCGCCTGAACACGCCACATTTCAGCATATTTGCCGCCCTTTTCAAGAAGCTCGATGTGACTTCCCTCTTCGATGATCTGCCCGTTTTCAAGCATATATATCCTGTCGGCGATTCGAGTAGTTGAAAGACGGTGTGAAATGAATACCACCGATTTATTTTCCGCCGCAGTGAGCATGGATTGGTTCAGATGATACTCCGCAATAGGGTCAAGAGCAGAAGACGGCTCGTCAAGGATGATAAGATTTGCATCCTTGTAAAAGACCCGCGCCGTGGCAAGCTTCTGTCCCTCGCCGCCGGAAAGATTGACACCGTCCTCCTCAAATTCCGTGGTGAGATTGGTGGAAAGTCCATTTGACAGCGTTTCAAGCCGTTGGTCAAATCCACTCTTTTGGATAGCACTTTCCACCGCTTCGTCAGTTCCCTTGTCTGCGAAATCCAGCAGGACGTTTTCCTTGACAGTGGCAGCGAAAATTTTGAAGTCCTGAAAAATAGTGCCTATCTTCTGACGGTACTCCTGAACGTCATATTCTTTTATATTCACGCCGTCAAGGAGGATCTCACCCTCGTTGGGATCGTAAAGCCGCATTATCAGCTTGATAAGAGTGGTCTTACCCGCTCCGTTGTAGCCGACAATGGCAATCTTGCTGTATGGGTCAATTTTCATGCTGACATTCTTCAAGATGTACCCGTCCTTTTCATTGTAGCCGAAGGAAACGTTCCGAAGCTCGATTTCCGTTGGTTTATCAGGCAGTGACTTGTTTGCAGTGCTGATTATCTTAGGTTCGATGTTAAGGAAATTCTGTATTTTATCCATATACAGACTGATCTCCTTCATCTTGGGATAAACGTCGGAAAACTGTCTCATATGGTTTTTCATACGGTTTGCCGTACCTCTCATAACGACAACGTTACTATATGAAATAGTGTGAAGGACAGCCGCGCTGTACACAAGATAGATCATATAGATAACGTCTATCAGGAAATTGTTGCATATATAGTCCTTCAAGAACTGGAGGCAGAAACGCTTTCCTGCGTTCTTTCTGTCGATGTCAAGAACCTTGTCGTTTATCTCATCGAAGTCTTTCAGAAGCTCATCGGAGACCTTTGTGTTCAGACGGACTTCCTTGGCGTAATCGTTGAAATAAAACACCCGGTTCACATATCCAAGCTTCCGCTCGCAGGGATTTTTCTCGCTGCGGATCCTGACATTCAGTCTGTTGAGAGCCTTTCCTGCCCAAAGGGAAGCCGCAAAGGTCACTGCAATAAAAATAAAGGAAACAGGGTCGTTCCCGATAAAGAATGCTCCGGAAAGGACAATGATGGTAAGTCCGCTGAACAGGTTATATAACATTCCGAACAATCTGTTTACCTGATTTTCTGCTTCCGAGACTGCAAGTACATAGTCGTTGTAAAATTCGGGATCGTCGTAGCATTCAAGGTCTATTTCCTTTGCCTTGTTGTAAAGCATTTCCTTGATAGCCTGCTTCATTTTAGGCTCACTTTTGAACTGTATCTTCTGATAGGTAAACGCATTGAAAAGTAGTCCCAACGCAACAAACGCAAACAGGGAGATCAGAAATATTGCCGCCGTTTTAAAGGGCTTTCCGAACTCGGCACACTCCAGTACAAAGTTAAGTCCGAAGGTAAATTCAAGGAATACCACTGTCTCGTTCCGTATAATTTCAATAATGAAAAGTACAACATAAAGAGGAGCTGCCTTAAAGCATATCCTGAGCAGAAAAAGATTATCTTTCAGAGTTTTTTTCAGATCGTTCATTTTTTAATTGTGCTCCTGCATGGAGCACTTCCTCCTTTCGATGTTTTGTGGTTTTGCTTTAGCAAAATTCCGAACGGCAGTGAGGAAAACAAAACTCGCAGTTTAAAAAATCTCTGATTTTTTAAACATACCCTCCTCATATGTTTCATCCGCAAGATAATTCTGTGCCTGCTTTGTGAACATCTCACAGTATTTGCCGTTCAGAGACATAAGCTCCCTGTGATTTCCCTGTTCAATAATAGTTCCGTTTTCAAGCATGAAGACTATATCCGCGTCCTTGACTGAGGAAAGTCTGTGGGAAATAAACAGAGTGATATGTCCCCTGCTTTCGTCCATTATCCCCTTGTACAGATCATACTCTGCAATGGGGTCAAGAGCGGAGGATGGTTCGTCGAAAACCTTGACGGAGGATCTCTGTGCAAAGGCTCTTGCGGCGACGATTTTCTGCTGCTCGCCGCCGGACAGGACTGCTCCGTTATTGTCGAACTCCCTTGTCATAATGGTGTCTATGCCGTTTTCAAGGGAGCATATTTTCTCCCACACTCCAGCGCATTTCAAAGCACGTTCGGTGGTTTCCTCCGGATCATCAAAGTCCTCCCCCATAAGGACGTTATCCCTGACGGACATTGCCATGACCCTGTAATCCTGAAAGGCTGCGGAAAAAAGTCTCCGGTATGCTTTCAGATCATATTCCTTTATATTGACGCCGTTTACAAGTATCTCCCCGCCTGACGGGTCATAGAGACGGAACAGCAGCTTGATTATGGTGGATTTTCCTGCTCCGTTGTGTCCAACAAGAGCGCAGACCTTGTCTCCCTCGATCTTAAAGGACAGGTCATTTATTACGGATTCCCCTTCCTTGTATTCAAAGCTGACGTTCCGGAACTCGATGGAGCGGACTTTTTCCTCGGGAATTATGCCGGTCTGATCCTCCGGGATCTTCTCCTTGTACTCCATGAACGTCCGGAAGTATTCAAGGAACTCCCCGTTTTTCATAGCCTCCATAATATTTTTGAACATTCCTATCAATATCCATGAGGATGTGGACATTGCCGTAAACATAATGGCAAGCTCCGCAAGTCCCATAGTTTTTGATACGATGGTACGATAGGCGGCGTAGATCATTATACCCTCGAAAACAAGGGCAAAGGTAGTGACATTCTGCGCCCATGTGTATAGAATAGCTTTGGGAGCGTACTTATCCGCAACAGCCTGATTTCCCTTAATGGAATCGTCATACCGTTTCATCATCAGACTGTGGATATTGGAGTACCGTATCTCCTTGGCAAATTCCGCAAGGTGCATTACACGGTTTACGTACTCCGCACGACGATTGTTTTTCACGTTGTCGGTGTAACGTCCTCCCCAGATGGTATTCATAAGCCTTCCGAAGACGAAATTTCCTACGATAGGAGATATGACAAAAAGTACGGAATATGGGTCTATGGCAAACATTGAGGAGAAAGCCGCAGCTGCTGCGATCACTCCAAAAAGCACCTGAAAGAAATAGCTTACTGAACCGGTCATTTTCTGAGCAGAGCCGTCCAGAGCCATTGTATAGCGGTTGTAAAAATCCGCGTCCTCAAAGCAGCGAAGCTCCACGTTACGGGCTTTGGCGTAGAGCTTCCGGTACAGTCTGCGGTAAATTTTATTGTCAGTAAAGGGGATGACTACGGAATTAAGATAGCTGTCGTACACTGCCAGCAGGCAGAAAACCACAAAGCATACTCCGATAAAGAAAAGTATAGTCTCAAAGGGAGCTTCGGTCTCAATAGCGTTTATAACATATCGCAGGAAAAATATGCTCATAAATATCCATTCAACATAGCCCAGCACGGAGCTGACAGCTGTATGTATAATACGCTCCCTGCTGATCTCCCAGACTGTTTTTACTGCATATGCGTTGTTGGCAAAAATTCTGGTCTTACTTTTTTCTTTGCTGTTCAAAATAGCCCCTCCTTTGAAAAAGTCTACCGCCTTTGTCAGGCGGTTAAAGGTCAATGTACTTATGAAACGGAGTATATGGAAGTATCGCCCATGTGATCTCCTCAGCTGTATAGCTGGAGGTATGTATTTTATGAGCACAGTCCCCCACTGTGGCTTCGGGACAGGGATAGCTTTCGCAGTCCTTACATTCAGACAGTCCCTTGTCCGAGGCGCATTTTTTAGCGTGGCAGGGGTCGTCCTTGCAGTAACAGTCCGGACTGTGGCAGCCGTCGCAGCGCATATCCCACTCATGGACGTCCCACACCTTTGTAAGATGGGGGATTATTTCCTTCCGGAGCTCGTCGCTCATCCCGGTAAAGTGAACGCACATATCACAGCGGTGTCCGCATTTTGAGTAGTACGCTCCCTCCGTGGAAAAAAGCTTCCGGTTAGGCTTCTTCTTTATCAGAATAAGCTTCTTGACCTCTTCAAGCAGTTCGGGAGTGGTAACGTCAATAAACATCCATTTGCCGTCGTGATATGTACGGGAACTGTCGTAATAGTCACGTATGTATTTGGAATAGCTGTCTGCGTCCGCTTCAAAGATCTCCCGCTCCTTTTTGCCGAAAATGATCAGGAAGGTATATCTGTCCTCTTTGGTGTAAATGGTGAGGATAGTTTTCTTTCCCTGCTTGAATTTAAGCTCGTCCTTGCCATCTCCGATCTCGTCAAGACGGTATTTGCTTCGCATAAATTTCATAGTCTCATAGCTGACTTTTTCAAGATCGTTCATATTAGCTCCTCCTTTGAAATTTGTGATTATATTAATTATATATCAATAGATGATGTTTGTCAATATCTATTGATGATTTATATAAACTTTAGCATAGTTTATACTATAGCTAAGGAAGTGATTTGATGGACGTTCAGAATATAGAGGTCGGAAAAAGAATAACAGAGCTTCGGCTTGACCGGGGATACACAAGAGAGAAGCTTTCAGAGCTTGCGGATGTTTCCGTCCAGTTTCTTGCGGATATTGAAAAGGGCAGAAAGTCCATGACAGTGGCAACTCTCAGAAAACTTTCCGCCGCTCTGCTTGTGAGTACAGACTACATTGTAAACGGTACAGCAGAACAGGACGACAATTTTCCTATAATTTCAATTCTGAATACCCTCTCAGAAAAAGACAAAAAGCGAGCAGAAATAATTCTGACTGCTTTTGCGGAGGCGGTCAATTCAAAGGATTGAAGTCCTTCTTTTTCAGACAATATTTATACTATTTCTCATTATAAATATGGACAAAGTCTATTAAGAGATCAAAGGTTAGTATTATTGTATCATATCTGGCAGGTACAGTCAATCAACCGGGAGTTTAGTCAGGGCAATATTTTCATTATAACAACGGCAGGAGAGTTTGTATTGTAAAAATCCGACATAAAGCAATTATGAAATTGCTATGATTTGAACGCTAACATATCTTGACAAATTTTAAAAAGTATACTATAATAAAATCAGTACAAAATATTGTACAATATTTTATTAGAAAGGCGGCTGTTATATGCTTGCTGTAA
>JAFLUJ010000038.1 GCA_022511485.1 Oscillospiraceae bacterium
GTGGCTTAATATATTAAATCTTTTGTATTTACCAACATTGGGGTAGAACAAGCCTGCAGGGGCTTCCCTGCGCTTCCCCGCTTATTCGCCGGCGTGCTGGATGCCAAGTATATCTAATTCTTTCTGGTTCAGTCCTACGCCTCTGAGCATGAGACGGTTTCCTCTGAGGGCTTCAATAGAGTTGATACCCATACCGCCCATGATCTCCTTGATCTCGTGATCCCATGCGTGAACAAGATTAACAAGCCTCTTGTAGCCCACCTCCGGATTGAGACGCTTTACAAGGTCGGGACGCTGTGTAGCAATACCCCAGTTACATTTACCCTCGTGACAGCTTCTGCAAAGGTGACATCCCATTGCAAGAAGTGCGGGAGTTCCTATATAAATTGCGTCTGCACCAAGAGCGATGGCCTTTACCGCGTCTGAGGAGGAACGTACCGAGCCTCCCACAACTACGGAGACTTCATTTCTTATGCCCTCGTCACGGAGACGCTGGTCAACGGAAGCAAGTGCAAGCTCGATGGGGATACCAACATTATCACGGATTCTCGTAGGAGCAGCTCCCGTACCGCCTCTGAAACCGTCTATTGCAATGATGTCAGCGCCGGAACGTGCAATACCGGAGGCAATAGCCGCAACGTTGTGTACCGCCGCGATCTTTACAATGACCGGCTTGCTGTAATCTGTAGCCTCTTTAAGAGAGAAAATAAGCTGACGGAGATCCTCGATAGAATATATATCATGGTGTGGAGCAGGTGAGATAGCATCCGTTCCCATAGGAATCATACGTGTACGGGAAACGTCCTCACGGATCTTAGCTCCGGGCAGGTGTCCGCCGATACCCGGCTTAGCGCCCTGACCCATTTTTATCTCGATGGCAGCGCCTGCGTCAAGATAACCCTTGAAAACTCCGAAACGTCCGGAAGCTACCTGAACGATGGTGTTTTTGCCGTATTTGTAGAAATCCTTGTGGAGACCGCCTTCTCCGGTGTTGTAGTATGTACCCAGCTCCTCAGCAGCCCTCGCAAGACTTTCGTGAGCGTTTTTGGAGATAGAACCGTAGGACATCGCCGAGAACATAATGGGAACGTCCAGCTCCATGTAAGGGGGAAGCTCCGTATTGATCGAACCGTCCGGATTTTTTGTTACCCCTCCCGGCTTTTTGCCAAGGAATACCTTTGTCTCCATAGGCTCGCGGAGCGGGTCGATAGGAGGGTTAGTTACCTGTGAAGCGTTAATGAGGATCTTGTCCCAGTAAACGGGATAGTCCTTGGGAGTACCCATTGAGGAAAGGAGAACGCCTCCGCTTCCTGCCTGACGGTAATTTTCTATCATTATCTGCTGAGTGTAGTTTGCGCTCTCGCGGAATGAATTTTCGTTGGGACGAACTTTCAAAGCATTGGTGGGACACAGACATACACATCTTTGACAGTCCACGCATTTGTCGTCATGAGTAAGCATTTTATCGTAGTCCGCATCGTAGTAGTGGACTTCATTGGAGCACTGACGCTCACAAGCCCGGCATTTAATACACTTGTCGGGATTTCTTAATACCTCAAACTGGGCAGGAAAGAAGTTTACAGACATTTTCTTTTACCCTCCTCGCTAAGATCAACAATAACCGGTTCTCCGCCCCGGGGACTCCAAATGCTGTCCACATCGGGACATATGGCTCTTATGGCACATTCCTCACTGGCGATGTAGACCATGTCGCCCTTTTCCGCAACAACCATGGACCGGAGCTTAAGTCTGTCGTTAAGAGCCATAAGACCGCCGGTGTAGCCGAGGATGATGGAGAACGGACCTGTTATAAGCAGGCTTGAAAAAGCGTTGCGGAAATATTTCAGTTTAGCAGCCTTTTCCGGATCGGACTTTTCCATAGCATCGATCTCGCTCCAGAACGGAGCAGCAATTATCCCTGCAATGTCCTCGAGACTGAGCTCCTGCTTTCTGTTGAGATAATCGAAAATATAAGTGATGACCTCGGTATCGGTGAGCAGAGTACATTTGTATCCGAACATCTCGATAAAGCGTCTGTTGGCGTCATATGAGGAGATCTCCCCATTATGTACTATAGTATAGTCAAGGAGAGAAAACGGATGCGCTCCTCCCCACCATCCGGGAGTGTTTGTAGGATACCGTCCATGAGCGGTCCAGGCGTAGCCGTTGTATTCCTCAAGACGGTAGAACTCTCCCACGTCCTCGGGGAAGCCTACTGCTTTGAAGACACCCATGTTTTTTCCGCTGGAAAATACGTATGCGCCGTCTATATCATTGTTGATGCGGATAACACACTGGGCAACGAATTCCTTCTCGTTAAGCTGAGAGGAAGCGATCTTCGTGGGCAGGGGATTCACAAAATACCGCCAGATAAGTGGCTCGTTTGTGATAGCCGGAACTTTCTTTGTGGGGATACGGCTCAGGTTCACCACATCGAAATGCCGGTCGAGGAATCTTTCTGTCTGCTCTCTGGATTCGTTTGAATTATAAAAAACGTGGAATGCGTACAGATCCTTGTATTCCGGATAGATACCGTATCCCGCGAAACCGCCGCCCAAGCCGTTTGAGCGGTCGTGCATATAAGAGATGGACTTCACGACATCGCTGCCGTTCAGTCTGTTGCCGTCCCTGCTGATAAAGCCTGAAATAGCACAGCCGGACGGGATCCTGATCTCGCCTTCTTTTAAAAGCATATACTCACTCTCCTGAAAAATATTGGAAACCAAATCATTTTGGTATTTCACCCAATTAATATGATACCATACATATATCCTCTTGTCAATACCGTTTTGCAGGATTTTTTGATATAACTTGCAAAATAAAGTAAATATTCTATGAATTAAGGTTAAAAAGGCATTAATACTGCCATATTTTAATTTACAAAATTCATTTTTGGAATTTTATCGCAGCGACTTGCACTAATTCTTGACAAAAATCGCATTAAGTGTTATATTATATGTATATATAGGCAATTGTAATTATGTTTTGTACGTGCCTGATGTTGAAGAGGGCGATATTGGAATCAATGATGAAATAATGTATGAAAGGGGAACTATGAATGAAGTGTACAAATTGTGGATTTGAAATTGATGATAATGATGTGTACTGTCAGCATTGCGGCGCTGAGATAGTTGACACGAATCAGACAAGTAATGAAGTTCAGGAAAAGAAGAAAAAACGCAGGAGCAGTAAAGACGATGACGGGAAAAATAATCTTTCCCTTATTCTGAAACTGGCAGCGGCGGTCGTTGTTGTCATATTGATAATAATTATAATAGTATCTGCTGTTGCATCTTCGAGCGCTTCTAAAGGAAGGAAAATATTTGACAAGATCCCTTTGGGAAGAGATGCGGCGATTATCATCTCCGAAACAGGAGCGGAATTCCTGACAGGTGAAAGCTCTGAGTACAGCGTCGTAAACTATATTGCGGATTACGATCATATCTGTGAGTCGGAGAAAAGTGTCACTGTTGATGGAATCAAGCTTCCTGAATGGGCTGTGCTTCTGAGGGAAAATTCCTCCGGATCGGTGGAGGAGGCTGTACTTTATAATTTCAGCATTCTAAAACATAGCTGGATGGGGGAAAAGGCTGCATCTAAAATAGAAGCTTCGGCAGTTGAGTTCGGGTCGAAGATCAAAGCGGCGGAGCGGGCTATCGGTCTGAAGCCATATACCATTATAAAAGAAAGTGCGGAAAATACATCGACTTATGTTTACAGATACCACTATGTTGACGATGAGTCGGGGAATAACTTCGTAATGAATTTTTATGTGATCGTCAATGACGTGGATGGAAAGGTCGTTGATGTTCGGGAGGAACAGCTTGATTATCTTAATCTGATCCTGCACGCCGAATAAAAGGCTGAGCCTTTACCCTTACCGCCGGATACTGCATCGGTAAGGGCAAGGGAAAGACACGGAAGCTTAAAATTTCTGTACCGCTGCTTGCCTGATATCAAAGCTCCTGATTTTTTATAGGATCAGGGGCTTTTTAATTTTTTCGGATAATGTCAGATTTCCGGCTTTTATTTCGACTAACATAGTGAAACGTTTCAAAAAGTGAGGTTTTGATATGTCGGACAAGGAGCTTATCAAGCTGCTGAAAAGCAGTCCTGAACAGGGACTTGCGGCGGTAGTCCTTCGGTATACTGGGTATGTGATGAAAATTGCCCGGACTAAGCTGGACAATATCTGTACGCCGGAGGATATTGAGGAGACCGTCAGCGATATATTCTTCTGCTTCTATCAGCAGGGACAGAAGTGCGGCTTCGAGATACGTTCGCTTCGTGCATACATATCGCTTATTGCTGAAAGACGGTGCATTGATGTTTTCAGACAGCATATCAGGCGTGAGGATACGGTGTCACTTGACGACACGGACGGTGTATCTGAGCCCATAGATAATGATGATCATGATACGCTTGCAGAGGGGATAAAACGTCTTGGCGAACCGGACACAAGCATATTTATCCGCAAATATTTTTACGGACAGAAAACTTCCGACATAGCAAAGGAGCTTCACATGAAACCAAACACAGTTGACAAGCGCATATCCCGGGGACTTGTCAAACTAAGAAAAATAATGGAGGAGGAAAAGTAATGGACAAAATGCTTGATGATATGGCATATGGCATTTCGGAAGACAGCGCTGAGATGTTTGACAGCGTTTATGCCGGCTTTGAAAAAAACGCTTCCGTCACCGCTTACGAGCAGGAACGGATACTTTCCTCCGTCATGAGAAAGGCGGGATTTGATATGAAAGAAATTGCTTCAATTAAAAAGACAAGAAAAATCAGCAAACGCATAGCAGGAATGGTGATAGCCGCAGCAGTTATTCTGACGGCGGGTATAACAATATTTGCAGCGGAATCAGGCGGAATTTCCAGATTAAAAGATTATTTTGACAAAACAAGAGACAAGTATGATATTTCGGATATTCCTGTTATCAAAGACGCTGAGATATACGGTACGGAAATAATCTATACAACAGAACCTGTCGGCGAAACAAGCGAAAATATTGCCGGAATGGGGTCAGTTCGTCTTGTCAGCGCATCATGTGATACATATAATATTTTTATCATGCTTGAATATGAAGCAGACGAGTCGGTAATTACGGCAGATATTCCTGATGTGTCGTCATTCGGATTTGGATTTTGCAGCGCAGAGATCGGAGGCTCATACAGCATGGAAGCAGTGTCCAGAACAGGAAACATCTTTTCCTTTGCCTGTCATATCGGCGGAATGCAGGAGCTTCCATCAGATATGATAACCTTAGAACTGGAAAGCTTCGGGTATCATGACGATAACAGATTTGTACCTCTTACAGAGGAAAGTCTTACTGTTGATGTTCCTATGTCTGAAATGAATGTGCTGCAATACATAAGGGCAGATAATTCAGTGCAGATAGATGGAATTACATACGAAGCGGAGCTGTCGCCTCTGGGACTTCTGCTTTACAATGATACCGAGGCTTATATTAACGATGAAGGCGATCTTGAAAATTATAACTTTGACAAATATCTGTTCAGTTTTACTAATTTTGTATTTTATATGAAAGACGGAAGCATTTTCGGCGACGGGGAAACCTATGATTCTGTATATGGTCTGCTCCGTTCACAAACCGGCTGGATAGATTTTGACAATAAAAAAGAGTATAATTCATATGGCTTTACTGTGCCGGTGGATATTTCTGAAATAGACCGCATATCGTTTCATGGCGAAGAATTTTTCTTTAATGCTTTGAAATCTGATCAATAAAAATGGCTTATCAACAGATCAAACGGCGGATATTATCTGCCGTTTTGTCTGTTTTAAACAAATAAACATCTATATTAATACAGAAAATTGCATAATTTCACAATTTTCAAAAAACCCCTTGACAAAGGAAAAAGTATGTGATAGAATAATAAAGCTGACCCCGAAAGGACAT
>JAFLUJ010000039.1 GCA_022511485.1 Oscillospiraceae bacterium
CGCGGCATTTTCTCCGCAGGCGTTATGGACGCTTTTATTGAGGAGGGTATTGAATTTCCCTACATTGTGGGAGTATCAGCAGGTATATCCAACGGACTTTCCTATGTTTCAAAGCAGTTTGAAAGAAATATAGTCATCCTGGAAAAATACCGTAATGACAAAAGATACCTGGGTCTGGGCAACTATAAAAAATGCCGGAGTATGTTCGGACTGGACTTCGTTTTCGGGGAGATCCCTCAGAAGCTTGTCCCATTTGACTATGAGGAGTTCAGAAAATACACGGGAAAATGTCTGGTGGGGGTCACCAACGCTGTCACAGGAAAGCCGGAGTATTTCAATGCTCTTGATGACGACGAAAATTTCCGGTTTCTGAGGGCGACCTGCGCCATCCCAGGATATTTCCCGGCTATAATGATAAACGATACTCCCTACTTTGACGGTGGACTTGCCTCTCCCATACCGGTGAAGCAGGCATTGAAGGACGGATGCTCCAAAACGGTCATCATCCTGACCCAGCCGGAGGGCTTCGTCAAGAAGTGCGGCAAGGGAAATATCGCCATGAGCCAGCTTATCCGCAGGAAATATCCGGAAATAGAGATGCGTCTGCTGGTGCGGCACAAGATATACAATAAGCAGACAGAGTTCTGTAACGAACTGGAGCGTCGGGGCAAGGCGATAATTTTCCGTCCCCCATATAAGCTGAGCAGCTTTGAGAAGGACGAAAAGGTGCTCCGGGCGATCTGGCAGGAGGGCTACGAAATGGGCAAGAGACGGGCTGACGAGGTTCGGGAGTTTATGAAAAAATAAATTTTGTTTACATTTGCTTACACCTGAAAAATAACTTTTAGTATAAAAAATTTCAATTATGCCGTGAAATTAATAAAAAATTCACACAATCGCACAAAAAATATGTTAAAATATCATATATATTGTTGGAAATGACAATGTATAAAATTTCAAGGCGTTTTTTTATAGAAAATTACAAAAAACACTTGCAAAATAAAAGCAAATTGTGTATAATTATTTATATGAGTAATTTTCAGGTAATTTTGTCCTGCCGGTAAACTTTTGCAGGAATAAAATGAAAGGATGACCAGGCTTATGTCAAACAGATTGTTTCAGGGATTGATCCATCAGATGCGTGACGCAATGGACTGCATTATCGGCGTTGTGGATTCCTCCGCAACTATTATTGCCTGCAGTGAGCTTTCCAAGATCGGATCAACAAATGAATTTGTATCCCTTGATCTAAGCGACTCTCATGATATTTTTGTCAGGGACGGCTATACATACAAGCCGTTCGGTTCGCATATCAAATCTGATTATGCGGTCTTTGTGGAGGGTACTGACGAAAATGCTGCAAAGTATGCCAATATCATGGCTATCACTCTTTCCTCCATCAAGCAGTATTATGACGAAAAATACGACAGGACTAACTTTATCAAAAATGTTGTCCTCGATAATATCCTGCCCGGAGACATCGTTGTCAAGGCAAGAGAACTGCACTTCAACAGTGATGTGAGCAGAGTGGTTTTCCTGCTGAGGATCATTTCCTCAAACGATGTTTCTGCTTTTGATGTGATCCAGAATCTTTTCCCGGATAAGGCAAAGGATTTCGTTCTGAACATTACAGAGTCCGATATAGTCCTTGTGAAGGAAATAAAGAGCAATGTGGAATCCAAGGATCTTGAAAAGCTGGCTCGTTCCATTTCCGATACTCTTTCAAGCGAGTTCTATACCAGAGTGAATGTAGGTATCGGTACTGTTGTCACCAGCATCAAGGATCTGGCGCGCTCCTTCAAGGAAGCACAGATCGCTCTTGAAGTGGGAAAGGTTTTCGATACCGACAAGGTGATCGTTTCCTACGACAATCTTGGTATCGCAAGACTGATCTATCACCTTCCTACAACTCTTTGCGAAACATTTTTGCAGGAGGTTTTCAAGAAGGGCTCTATTGATTCTCTTGACCATGAAACTCTGTTTACTATCCAGAAGTTTTTTGAAAACAATCTGAACGTATCCGAGACCTCCAGAAAGCTGTTTGTACACAGAAATACTCTTGTTTACAGACTTGAAAAGATCAAAAAGCTGACCGGTCTTGATCTTCGTGAATTTGACCACGCCATTATCTTCAAGATAGCTCTTATGGTCAAAAAGTATCTTTCAGCTAACCCTGTCAAGTTCTGACCCCTGCGGCGAACGGGCGGCGTAACGATCGGACGATATTGACGAACAGGCGGTGCGGCTAAGGCGTGAGGTTTGTATGATCGATTATTACAGGTTTATTTGGGGGCAGATTTACGGTCTGCCCTTTTAACTTTTTTATAAGGAAAAATATACCATTACTATTTATTGATTAGGCGGTGTTCTTTTGGTTGAACTCAGAAATGTAAGTGTTACATATTCAAACGGTGTTGACGCGCTCCACGATGTAAGCCTGCGTATCAACGACGGCGAATTTGCCTTCGTTGTGGGAAAATCCGGAGCGGGTAAAAGCACTCTTATAAAGCTGCTGCTGAAAGAGATCTCTCCCAACAGCGGCAGGATCATGGTAAACGGTTTCAATCTTGAAAAGCTGAAAAAGAGCAGGGCTCATAAGCTCAGACGTACTATCGGATTCGTTTTTCAGGACTTCAAGCTGATAAATACTATGAACGTCTACGATAACGTCGCTTTTGTTCTCAGGAGTATTGACGCTCCCCTTAAATATATCCGGAACAGAGTTCCTTATGTTATCGGACTGGTAGGTCTTAAGGACAAGGTAAAATGCTATCCCAACGAGCTTTCCGGCGGAGAGCAGCAGAGGGTGGCTCTTGCAAGAGCTCTTGTGAACGATCCACAGCTTATAATTGCGGACGAGCCTACTGGAAACCTTGATCCCAATACTTCCATTGAAATAATCGAGCTTCTGAAAGGCATAAATGAATGTGGTACAACAGTTATGATGGTAACACACGAGCATGAGCTTGTGCGTCAGTTCGGAGGCAGGACAATAAATATTGAAAAGGGAAAGATCACCTTTGACGATTACATCGGCTATGCTCAGTAAATTGTCGGAAGGGTGTGTGCCGGGCACAGTGCCGGAGCACCTTGAATAGGAAGGAGGCTGCATATAAAGTATGAAAATAAGCAGTATGAATTACCTCTTCAAACAGGGTATTAGAAATATATGGACAAACCGTATTATGTCAGTGGCGTCCTTTTGTATACTTTTGGTATCGCTCCTGCTTATCGGACTTACCATACTTATGGTAGAGAATATCAATCAGTTTATAGGCGGTATCGAAAATAAAAACGAGGTAGTCATTTTCCTTAAGGACGATGCTGACGAGATCACCATCAACTCAATGGAAAACACCCTCAAGGCTATGGATAACGTAAGCTCCGTGACCTTCTACTCGAAGGACGAAGCGCTTTCTGATATGCAGTCAAGCATGGAAAATGCGGAGGATCTTTTCAAATACGTGGAGGAGGACGAGAATCCTCTGCCGGACGCATTCAGGATAAGGATCGCAGACATTGAGGATATAAGCGTCACCCTCATGGAGATCAACCGCATAAAGGGAATAGATTCAATAAAGTCTCCTACGGATTTTATCAACATCCTTACAGGCTTGAAGCAGTTTGTCAGCGTTGTTTTCCTGCTTATTCTGGGAGCGTTGGTTCTGGTTTCTCTGGTTATCATCTCCAATGCTGCCAGGGCAAGCGTTGACATAAGAAAGCGGGAAATTTCCATAATGAAGCTTGTGGGAGCTACAAATACCTTCATCAAGGTTCCGTTTTTTGTTGAGGGAATGTTTATAGGAGTTCTGGCAGGTGTGGCGGCTGTCGTTATAACCTGGTTCGGCTACGGAGAGCTTATCAAGGTGCTTTCTCAGGATATGACCCTGTGGAGCATTATGTCGGTAAACGGATTCATTCCTGTGGAGGACGTTATCTGGCGTCTCGCGGCAGGGTATCTCGCAGCAGGAACAGTCATCAGCGCAGCGGGTACAGTTATGAGTACAAGGAAATATCTTAAGGTTTAATAGAATAAGTTCTAACTTCAAAGCATCCGTCCGGAGGATATGCTTCCGGGGGAGCATCGTGCCGGTTATTGGAGGTCATATTTATGAACATAAAACATACAGTAAAAAAACTTTGCGCATACAGTATTGCAGCGACGCTGACAGTATCCTGTCTGCTTACGGGAGATCCCGCTGTAGCCGATACAATGTCCGATCTGGAGGCGAAGCAGACTAAACTGAATCAGCAGCTGAAAGACGCGGAATCAGAGCTCGCCAAGTACGAAAGTCAGGCGGAGGAGACAGAGGAGTATCTTAAGGAATACGACAATAAAATGAAGATCCAGGAAGAACAGGTGGAGAACGTCCAGCAGCAGATAGAGCTGTGTGAAGCTGACATCGCAGAGCTTGAAAAGACTGTGGAGGCTAAGCAGGCAGAGGTCGACGAGGGAATTGAACAGTTCAGACAGAGACTTCGTGTGCTTTATATGTCGGGGAATGACAGCATGGCTTCCGTTCTTGCAGGTTCGACGGATTTCTATGATATGCTGGCGAGAATGGAATTCGTTGAAAGGGTATCCAAGCACGACAACGACCTTATAGACAGTCTTAACGAGCAGATCGCGGAGCTTGAAGCCGACAAGGCGGATCTGGAGCAGAAGCTGGAAGATCTGGAAACCAAAAAAGCTGAAAAGGAAGCCTATTACGAGGAGCTTCGGGAAACATACAACAATCACGCTGAGACCAAGAAAATGCAGGAGGCTAAGGCGGAGGATTACCGTAAGCGTGCAAATGAGATCGAAGCGGAGCAGCAAAAGGTAGAAGAGGAGCTTCAGGCTGAGATTCGCAGACTTCAGGAGGAAGCGGAAAGAAAGCGTAAAGAGGAAGAGGAACGCCGCAGACAGGAGGAAGAAGCGAGACGTAAGGCAGCTGAGGAAGCTCAGGCAGAGTATGTTCCGCAGGAGGTACAGCCGGTCATCACATCCTATTCCGATACAGGATTTATCTGGCCTGTACCTACAGTACGCAACATGACTGACGGTTACGGAAATCGCTGGATAGATGAAGAGCAGAGAAATAATTTCCATAAGGGTATAGACATTACAAAGCCGGGATGCGGAGGAACTCCGGTGGTGGCTTCTGCGGGAGGTACGGTCATTCAGGCAGGAGACAAGGGCAACGGTTATGGTAACTGCGTTATAATCGACCACGGCGACGGAATTTCCACACTTTATGCTCATAACAGCAGTCTTGCTGTAAGTGTTGGAGAAAATGTTGTGCAGGGACAGACTATTTCCTACATAGGTCACACAGGATATGCTTACGGAGATCACTGTCACTTTGAGGTGCGTCTGAACGGTCAGCATACAAATCCGCTGAATTACGTAAATATAAATAATTAATATCAAAGATTTAATGAGGAAGGTTTATGAATAAAAAGATCTCCTTGGGGATAACCATAGGATTAATGGCGCTTGCCGCCGCAGTCACGTTTATTATTACATATAATTATTCTTTGAATGTTTTTAATTCAAAGGTAAAAAGCGTTTCCGAAAAGGAAAGCATTTACACTCAGCTTTCGGAGATGGACAAATATGTACGTGCAAATTTTTACAGCGACATTGATGAGGATATGCTTATCAACAGTCTTATGACCGGATATGTTAACGGTCTTGATGACCGTTACGCAACATATTATTCTGCGGAAGAATACGCCGCACAGATGCAGAGACAGTCAGGAATTACCATAGGACCGGGATTTTCCTGGGACAAGGAGGAAAGCGGATACATAAAAGTGACCGAGGTCACAAAGGGTTCATCAGCCGAGGCTGTGGGTCTTATGGCAGGGGATACTATTACTGCGGTAAACAA
>JAFLUJ010000040.1 GCA_022511485.1 Oscillospiraceae bacterium
ACGAAACAAGGGAATTGCTCTTTCCCGTGAAAAGCTGCTTGAAGAGGTCTGGGGGTATGATTTTTTCGGAGATGACCGTACTGTTGATACTCATATCAAAATGCTGAGAAGCTCTCTTGGGGAATACAGAAAATTCATTGTGACCCTGCGGGGGATGGGCTACAAATTCGACGCATAAGCGGAAAGGAATATTGTGAAAAAGCGTTTTAAATCCATACGCCTCACTGTGTGGCTCTATTTTTCTATCTTTGTAGTAAGTATTTTCGTGCTGCTGTGGTTTACTTTCAGCGTATCTCTGGAAGCAAATTACAAGCGGCTTAAAACCAGCAACATATCTGACATTGCCAATTATATCCTTGTTGGCTGGAGCAGCGACGCGTTTACAGATGCCACTCTGGACAAGCTCGCCTACGACAATGATATGTGTATTCTTATTCAGGACGCATACGGCAACCGTGTATATTCCTATGACGCTATGGCAAATAACTGTCTTATACACGGATTCGGTGCAGAGCTTTACAAATACCGGGCTCTTGCGGCGGAAAGCACTGCCGGAATGTTCTACACGGAGATAAAAAATCCGCGCTTCAACAACAATACTCTGCTTTTTGTTATGATCCTGGGGGACAGATCCGATCCTGGCGGGTATATTTTTCTCAACACTTCCTTAGAGCCTCTGGAATCTACCATTGGCATCATAAACCGTCAGATATTATGGATAAGTCTGTTGCTGCTTTTCCTCGGTCTGGGAATATCCTATTTCCTCGCAAGACTTATCGAAGCTCCCCTTGCGCGCATAACAAAGTCTGCGCAAAAAATGGCGCAGGGTGATTATACTGCTACGTTTGACGGTCATGGCTATGCTGAGACCGAACAGCTGGCGGATGTCCTTAACTATGCCGCTGAGGAGATCTCTCAGGTGGACGAGCTTCGCCGGGATCTTATCGCCAACATCTCACACGATCTGCGTACTCCTCTTACAATGGTAAAGGCATATGCGGAAATGGTACGGGATCTCTCAGGAGACAATCCGGAAAAACGCCGTGAGCATATCGGAATAATCATTGAGGAAAGCGACCGTCTTGCAGCGCTGGTAAACGATATTCTTGATCTTTCAAAGCTTGAAAGCGGTACGTCGGAAATAAATAAGTCCACCTTCTCCATCACAAAAAAAATATACGAGATCATGGGAAGATACAATCTGCTTTCCGAGCAGCAGGGATACCGTTTCTTTGTAAGTACAAGCTGTGATTTTGAGACGGAGGCAGATGTCATCAAGATCGAACAGGTACTTTATAATCTTATAAACAATGCTGTAAACTACACCGGAGAAAACAAGACGGTATATATAACACAGCTTCTTGCTGATGATGAAACCGCAAGAATAGAGGTTACCGACACCGGAAAGGGCATTGAACCGGAGCTTATGCCTCTGATATTTGACCGGTACTACAGAGCGGAAAAAAGCAAGCGTGAGGTCATCGGAACGGGCTTGGGACTTTCCATAGTAAAGCAGATCCTTAAACAGCATAACTTCAAGTTCGGAGTGCGTTCCGAAACAGGAGTTGGAAGCACCTTCTGGTTTGAAGTAAAGGGACGGGTCACTGAAAATTATGACGATGACGAGGATCTGGAGGATCCTAAGGAGGTACAGGATAATGACTAAAAAGGAACGGGCGGCTCTTGCCATTGCAGGGCTTGCTGAGATATATCCGGACGCAAGATGTTCGCTGACTTACAGTAAGCCATATGAGCTTATGATAGCGGGAAGGCTTTCCGCTCAATGCACAGATGCGAGGGTGAACGTCGTCACAAAGCCGCTTTTTGAAAAATATCCTACTCTTGAATCATTTGCTGAGGCTGATATTGACGATGTGGCTGAGATCATCAAGCCCTGCGGACTTTACAAAACAAAGGCGAAAAGCATAGTAGAAGCCTGCCGCAGGCTTCTTTACGATTTTGGCGGAGAAATGCCAAAAACCATTAAGGAGCTTACCACGCTCTCCGGTATAGGCAGAAAAACCGCTAACCTCATTATGGGGGATGTACATAATCTTCCTGCTATTGTTACTGATACTCACTGCATAAGGATCACAGGACGGCTGGGTCTTACCAAGGAAACAGAGCCCTATAAGGTAGAGCAGGATCTGCTGAAAATAATCCCTCCCGAGGATGGCAGTGATTTCTGTCACAGGCTGGTGCTTTTCGGAAGAGACCACTGTACTGCCAGAAGTCCCAAATGCGGAGAGTGTCCGTTAAAAAAATATCTTTCCAGGGACGGAAAGGAATTTAAATGCAAAGTCTGAATCAATTGGAGGACAAAATGACAATATGAAAAAACAGTTTCTTAACGGAGTACGTGCCGGCGTACCGGTTATCCTTGGATATATCCCTGTAGGTATTGCATACGCTATTATGGCGCGTCAGGCGGGATTTACATTGCCTCAGACCTGCGGTATGTCCGTTTTTGTTTTTGCAGGGGCAAGTCAGATGATGGCTGTGGGAATGTATGCTCAGGGAGCGAGCATAACGGCAATGATAATCACTACGTTTATCCTGAATCTGCGGCACATTATAATGAGCGTTTGTATAATGAACCGCATACGGAATGAGAGCACAAAAATAAGGCTTCTGTCAGCCTTCGGAGTTACGGATGAATCCTTCGCTATCTTCACTACGGAAAAGGAAGAAAATATTTCCATTGCATTTTTTCTCGGACTTATTACGTCTACCTATACATCATGGAACGTTGGAACGCTTATAGGAGCGGTCGCCTCTGATATTCTTCCGGAGCTTCTGACTGCAAGTCTTGGCATTGCATTATACGCAATGTTTATTGGTCTGCTTGTGCCTAATCTTACTAAAAACTTTAAGCTTACTGCATTGGTTGTCCTTACGGCGTTGTGTAATTTCTTATTTACCCGGTTTATGAGCTCCAGCCGTGCTCTTATTATTTCCTCGCTGCTGTGTGCATTTATCGGGGTTTTCTTTGTTGATCTGGAGGAGGATACGAATGAGCAGTCTTGAAGCAGTGATACTTATACTTGGAATGACGGCAGTGACGTACATTCCCCGTGCTATACCTGCTGTACTTATTGACAAAATGAAGTTCGGAGACAAGGTCGAGAAATTTCTGAAGCTTATTCCCTACACGGCTATGTCCGCATTAATATTTCCGGGAGTATTCTTCACAGACCCGGAAAAGCCGGTCATTGGCATAGCCGGAGCTGTTGCAGCGGCGCTTCTGGCATGGCGGAAGTGTCCTATTATAGTTTGCGTTCTTGCGGCTATTGGAGTGGATTTTCTGTTATATTTAATATTATAAATTATAATTTACATTATCGCTTTTCCTTGACAGTCAGGCTCATATATGATATAATTATATGAATTTTTATGCAAAATCTGGAAATAGCACATTGTCAAAAGTTGAAAGGATCATAAATGGAGAATCTTACTAATATAAACGTAATACGGGATATTTTTGAGCGCCATGGATTTTCTTTCAGTAAAAATCTGGGACAGAACTTTCTTATCAATCCGTCTGTATGTCCAAAGATTGCTGAGATGGGAAACGCCGGGGAGGGCTATGGTATACTGGAGATCGGGACGGGAATTGGCGTCCTTACTCATGAACTTGCGAAGCGTGCGGATAAGGTCACTGCAATCGAGATCGACAGCAGGCTTATCCCCGTCCTGAAGGAGACCCTTGCGGAGCATGACAACGTCACCATCATAAACGAGGACGTTATGAAAGCCGATCTTGGGAAGATAATAGAGGAAAACTTTGACGGACTGAAAGTCGCCGTTTGCGCAAATCTGCCCTATTACATAACATCCCCGGTGATAATGCTGCTTCTGGAAAGCCGTCTGCCTATCGAGTCAGTAACGGTTATGGTGCAAAAAGAAGCTGGGAAGCGTCTCTGCGCTGAGCTTGGAACTCGTGACGCGGGAGCAGTCACTGCTGCTGTCCGGTATTATTCCGAGCCAAAGCTGCTTTTCAATGTCTCCCGGGGAAGCTTCATGCCTGCTCCTAATGTGGATTCCTGCGTAATACGTCTGGACATAAAAAAAGAACCTCCCGTCAACGTAAGAGACGAAAGGTTGTTTTTCAGTGTAATACGTGGAACGTTTTCCCAGAGACGGAAAAATCTTGCCAACAGCCTGTCCTCCTCAATGAATATGGAGAAATCTCAGGTAATGGAGATCATAAAGGCGGCGGGTATCTCCGAAAATGCCCGTCCTGAGCAGCTTTCCCTTGATGATTTCGCTGCTCTTGCTGATTTGTTTTTTGATCATATATAAGAGGAATCCCTCTGTGATAAGCCATTTAGGTTGCATAGATTTATGCAGCCTTTCTTTTTGTATGGGTATATAGCGGAGCGGGAGATTTCTTCTCCCGAACGAGGTGCGGATCTTCAGCAGTCAAACGGCTTTGGATATTCAAATAAGTTGGATAAAAAAATATGAATTTTTGTACATAATGCAGAAATTATCACATCGCTTCAACAAATTTAGCAAAAACACTAAAGTTTTTGGATTCTATGACGAAATATACTATAAGGGGTATTTAGTCATAACAATAAGTTTTGACTTCAGTATACCATGAAACATTTTTAGAAACTTATAGAGAATATCATGGAAAAAGCAATAACACCGCTGCTTATGCGGGATCAGATTCACAGCTTGATGTAAAATCATAAGTGGTGGGATTAAAGAGGTACATTATAAACTATAAAGGGCAGTCGTATAAAGTCGCTGTCCTTATAAACAGGAGGATTTTATTATGGAAACAAAAGTAGGTATGCGTATTCAAAGCGCTTACAGCAAATTCGGCGGTGATTCTGCAGCGTTAAATAATTATATGACAAATGCTGTCAATGAAACACAAAAATATACGCCTAAAGCTGATATATTCAAGTTGTCGCTGACGGGATCGGATATTAATTCTGCAATGGATGTATACAGGAAGACAGCCGAGCTGCGTAAGGGTATTGCGGATGGCACTATTAGGCGTCTTGATATGCAACGCATTGCAGCTGACGATTTTGAGAAAAGATCGGAACTTTCGTTTAACTTATTAAATGGAAGTACGCACGCAACAGGCAGATGGATTTCAAGGATGCTTAAGGATGCCGGTGTTCCTGAAGATGTGGCATTTGAATTTGATTATAACCGTGATACACGGGAATTTGTACTTACAGAAATATCCGATGAAAGATACAGAGAGGATGTTCAGTCTGTTCTGGCAGTTGTGGCAAGAGGCGATGGAGGGGATTCTCTGGGTCTTATTGCCTACGGCTCAAGGGTATTGAATGGGTTCACTTCTTCCGTTTATTATTCCAGTATCGGAAAGCATCTTAAATCATGCTTCGGACAGGATATATCCGAGCTTTACATTGACGAGAACGGCAATATTGGCGGCGCAAACAAAAATCTACAGGAGGCACTGGCTGCTGAAAAAAATACTAAAAACTTTGATGCACAAGAATTGTATGATTTCCCTGTAAATCAAATTGAAAAAATGTTAAAGCGTCTGATAACTGACGAAAATATTACCCCTAATATTTCCCACATGGTATATGATGGGGAAGGATTTTATACAAATGACGGTGATATCCATTTAGGCAAGGAAATTGACCCTGCTTTGTTTGAGGATCGAGGCTTTCTTGCTAAGGCATCATTTGCATTACTGATCGTTATTAAAGGCGATTATGATTATTGGCTTAACAATGAAGATTTATTTTGTTGATACTATTTTGCAAATGGGGGCAGTCGTAAAAAACGGCTGTCCTTATATTTGTGGATACACATAGTAATACTAATCCCAAGTCAAAAATAGACAAGGTCTATTTTTGACTGCCGCCTGAA
>JAFLUJ010000041.1 GCA_022511485.1 Oscillospiraceae bacterium
GACCTCATAGATATACCGCACTTGCTCAATCTCTGACAATATCGGGTTCAGCATTTTTGTCTTGACATTATGTATCACTGTAGGGACAAGCTCAAAACCATATGGCTGACGACCTCCCATATAAAAGCCCATCTCACTGCGATGAATGTAAGCTTGGGTCACTCGTTCAATGGCAGATGTTCTCTCAAACTCGGCAAAGACCATCAGGATCTTGACGATCAGATCACCATATGGTGAGGATGTGTCAAAGGATTCCTGCGAAGATATGAACATCACTCCATGCTCCCTGAACTCCTGCAAGATGTTCACAAAGTCCGGCAGGGAACGGCTGATACGGTCAAGCCTATAGACTATGACTTTGCTGACCTTATCCTTCCGGATAAGCTTCATCATCTTCTGAAAGCCATCACGGTTTACGTTGCCGCCGGAGAATCCGTTGTCAACAATGGGAATAACTTTTTCGTCCCGTTCGTCAGGCTTTATCATTGCACGGCAGTATTCAAGCTGAGTTTCACAGCTTATACTGTTTTCCCGTTCAACAGATTTACGCGCGTAGAGGACAATAGCCAAAATCAGCTCCTCCTTTCCCTGCGATATATTCATAACGGAATTACACAGAAATACGTTTGTCCTTTTTATCAAGAGCGTTGACCAACTCATCCAAAAGCTGTTCGCGGTTCTTCTGATTATCCTCAGCGACGGTAGTGTGTTCTACCTGATGCTTGACATCCTTCATGTCAGTGTACTCAGTTATCAGTTTTGACATACCGGCATCACCCCTTTCATAATGCTCCGCACAGCGGTCGTGTGTCGGAGGTCACGTCAATATCTGACATTACAATAATATGCGTGAAATCACAGCATATTTCATTATTTACGAGGTTCAGTATGTCCGAATGTGTGTAGGGGAAAAAAGCAGCTTTAAATATGGCAACTCAGGCGTCAAATCCGGCAGTTCATGTAATCCGGACTTGAAAATGACAGGGGAATGTGATAACATTGTATCCAGAGGGGGTGCTGCTTTGAAGATCGTTATCAATATTGATGAAAGCTTGCCTGAAACCGAGATCATTGTAAACTGCGGAACGCTTACTCCGGAAACGGAGCAGATAATTTCAGCACTCAGACTTCTTGATAAGCAGATAACAGTTACAAAGGATAATGAATCATATTTTCTGGATATTTCAAAAATTATTTATGTTGAATCGGTGGATAGAAAAACTTTTGTATACACAAACGATGACTGCTTTGAAACGAAACTAAAGCTCTATGAAATAGAAGAACGCCTGTGCAACTGCGGATTTTTCAGGGCGGGAAAGGCGTGTATCGTCCAGCTCAAATATATCCGCTCGCTGAAAGCAGAGATCAACAGAAAGCTCAGGCTGACTCTTGAAAACGGCGAACAGATTATTGTTTCAAGGCAATACGCCGATGAACTTAAACGCAGATTGGGGGTCAAATAAATGAATAACAAGCCTACGATATTCGATTATCTTTCGCAGGTATTTATGATATTCGGTATATCAATACTGATACTGAACATATTTTGCCTGATATTCGGAGAATCGGCAAATGATTTTTCGACAATATTCTCACTGGGAAGCTCGGGTCTGAGCGTTAAAACTATGCTGCAATTTCTTTTGGCAATAGCGATCACCATCGTATTCAGATTTTTGTTTATGTCCGATCTGCTGATAAATAAGATGTCCATAACCGCACGGATAATAGCGATGTTTGTTGCCGCTTTTCTGAATATTATGGTATTTGTGATCCTGTGTGATTGGTTCCCTATAAATGATCCGATAGCCTGGACTATGTTTTTGGTTTCCTTTGCAGTGAGCTGTACGGTCAGCACTGCAATTTCAATTTGCAAGGAAAAATATGAAAACCGGCAGCTTTCGGAGGCGCTTCAAAAGTTAAAGGAGGAAGAAAATGAATAACTCGATCAATGCTCAGAATATTTCAAAGACATTCGGTGAAAGAAAAGTGCTTGATGATATAAGCTTTGAAATAAGTAAAGGTGAAATATTCGGTTTGCTGGGACCTTCGGGTGCAGGAAAGACCACGCTTATCAAAATTCTGACAGGACAGCTCAAACCGGAAAGCGGTTGTTCATTTATCAACGAGATCAATTCCGGGGAGCTGAAAGGCAAGGACTACTGCGGCTTTGGCATCATGATGGACAATTTCGGTCTGTATGAAAGACTGAACTGCTTTGAAAATCTTAAAGTTTTTGCAAGGCTTTACGGGATAAAAAACGAAAGCATACATCAGGCATTGAAGGAGGTGGGTCTTTCAAATGCCGAAAAAACTGCTGTATCAAAGCTTTCAAAGGGAATGACAAACAGGCTTCGCCTTGCAAGGGCTATAATGACAGATCCCGACATTATATTTCTTGATGAACCCACAAGCGGTCTTGACCCGGCAACATCTGTGGAGATCCAGAACCTGATAGTTGACATGAAAAACGAGGGAAAAACGATCTTTCTGACAACACACAATATGGCAGAGGCAGAAAAGCTCTGTGATCATATTGCTATGCTTAATGAAGGAAAAATAGTAGAATACGGCGCACCGCAGGAGATTTGCAGGCGTTATCATCATCAGAAAAAGCTGCTGATACATCTTACAGACGGCTCTGATATGGAGATCGCGCACAATACAGCTTCGGGAGACACCGTATGCGACTTGTTGAAAAACGGCAAAATAGAAACAATCCATTCAACAGAGCCTAATCTTGAAACGGTATTTATGGAGCTTACAGGAAAGGAGCTTGCAGTATGAACGCTATATCAACTGTCTTTTTAAAACAAATCAAGGAAACATTAAAAAACAAGGCTATACTGATACAGTTTGTGATGTTTCCGGTTTTAGCCGTAATAATGGAAAACTCTATCAAGATAGACGGGATGCCGGAGCATTTCTTTGCAAAGCTGTTTGCTGTAATGTTCATAGGTATGGCACCTCTGACCTGTATGTCATCTGTCATTTCGGAGGAAAAGGAGAAGAACACGCTGCGTGTTCTGATGATGTCCAATGTAAAGCCTGTGCAGTATCTTCTGGGAATAGGCTCTTATATCTGGATCATGTGCATGGCGGGGGCGGCAGTATTCGCAGTTTTATGCGAATACAAGGACGCAGATCTTGCAGGCTTTCTGCTTGTAATGGCAGTGGGGATCATTCTTTCGATACTCGTAGGTGCTGTCATTGGCATAATCTCAAAAAATCAGATGTCTGCCACCTCTGTTACCGTTCCCGTAATGATGATATTTTCATTTTTACCCATGCTTTCTATGTTCAATGAAACCATCGGGAAAATTGCAAAGATCACCTATTCTCAGCAGATAAATATACTTGTCAGCAGTAATTTTGAGGATGTTACTGACAGCATTGTTGTTCTTGCGGTTAATTTTATTTTAGCGGTCATACTTTTCTTTGCTGCTTACCACAAAAATGGAATGGAATAATATGAACAATGCAAAAAGACGGTTCAGAGAACGCTCTCCGGATCGTTTTTTTATACTTGCATTTTCGTGATAGGTGTGTTATACTATTCATAAATCGAAGATTTATATCCAACCTTATCAAAGAGGAGTCTAAAATAAATGAATGATGTAACCTTCAACAAAGAAAAAACGACAAAATATCTGATCTGGACATTCCTGATAACATATGTTATACAGATCATAGTAGCAATTTTATACCGTAACGAACTTACTGTAGTCGGTCAGCTTCTTATGACGGTGATGATGTTTGTACCTATGATAGGAGTGCTCCTTTCGGGAAATAAGCTTGAGGGAATGGGCTGGAAGCCCCGTCTGAAAGGGAAGATAAGATTCCTTCTTACAGCATGGTTTCTTCCTGCATTACTGACCGCTGTGGGAGCAATGTTGTATTTTGCTGTTTTTCCGGAACACTTTGACGTAAGCGGAGAGTTTATTGCGGCAAACGTCGGGGATGAAGCTCTGAAACAGTTGGAGGCACAAGGACTGACATATCCTATGTATATACTGATCAGCGTAATTGCTTGTATGACATATGCTCCGCATAGTGGGAATGCTGCTTTTCTGCATCTATGCGACAACAGCAGGAATCATATGCGACTTCTTGTATGAGAAAATCGAATGTATCTGGATACCTTCGATTCTTCATGGAGCGATCAATGCTGCGGCTAATATTCCTCTTGCAGTCTGTATAGCAGATATAGGTTCAGCAAGACTGCTTGAACCTGCACCAATTGGTGTTCTGGCCGGGATCCCTTTCATAATTTTTGCAATAATAATATTTTTCAAATCAGTCAAACCGGAGGACTGAGCGATCGGAATTTTAAGGAGTGGACTATATGACAGTCAATGATTTGTGCATTGTTAATTACTGCCACAGTAGCTGTACACCTTTATTGAATATAATGCGCTTACCCAAAGATGAAGCATTTGCACTTGCATATGAAATGGCTGAAAAGAACAAGGATACTACCGCATTTTACAGATTTGCAGATTTTGAGAACTACTATCCTGAACGATTGAAAACGGATAAACTTTTATATACTCGTTTTATAGAACTCGGAGGTAAACCTATTGAAGAACACCCGCTTTCATTTGTTCTGCAAGGAAGTGATTTTCTGGACGGTTGGTTTGACCGTGGAATTGTCACAACAATACCATTAAATCTTATTAATTCAGATCATATCAGCTTTACATATGGTGACAGCATGAGTACACTCAAAATGAATGGTGAGTTTACTATGCTGACTAAAGATATGCTTTTAAAGGAAATATCCGATTATGACGGTACACTGGAGGATTTTTTAATGCATATTGCTAACAAGTATCATTATATCGAAGTGCAGGTTTGGGACGACAATTGTTTGAGAGTATGATCGGACGGTGATAATATGGACGATTTGATCTTGACAATTCCTGCAAAAGAACACGAGAAACAAGTAATGTCGTTTCGTAAGGAAATGCAGAGAAACGAAGAGGGCTTTTATGGGTGCTCCGGATTGGATAAAACATCTGACTATGATGATTGGCTTGACTTTGAAGGACGCTTTTTGCGTTTAGGGTGGACACCATCAACAACATATCTCGGAATTCGTGCCTCTGACAATCTGCTTGTAGGAATGATTGATCTCCGCCATGAGCTTTCTGGTTTTTTGCTGAAATATAACGGTCAAATCGGTTACAGTATTCGACCCTCGGAACGTGGAAAGGGTTATGCCACTCAGATGTTGTCGCTCCTACTCAAAGAAGCAGAACGTTTCGGATATGAAAAGGTTCTTGTGTGCTGTAACAAAACAAATGTCCAATCCGCCAAAGTGATACAAAAGTGCGGTGGTGTACTTGAAAATGAAGTAATTCACGAGTACAGTTCTGCTGATAGACCAGATATTATCCAAAGATACTGGATTAAAATAGATAATAAGATGTGATTGGGTATCTGCCAGACAAATCATAATTTGGAGGGATGTTTTGCAAATGCAGGATAGTAATAATAAGTACAAAATATTCAATCGTGATATGATGAAATATCTCGCTTTAATCCCAATGTTTATCGGGCATATGATCGCATGGATAAACCTAATGAATGATCCTGGTAACGATTACGCATTATATGAAATGCCAACGGTTTTGATGATAATAAGTGGGTTATCGTTGTTCTGTCCGCCTGTTATGTTTTTCTTTGTTGCCGATGGCTACAAGTATACGAGGGACAGAAAAAAATATGCACAGCGTTTACTGCTATTTGCAATTATCACACAGCCCTTTGACTGGCTGATATTTCAGCCGATACATGGCTGGTGGACAAGCAATGTGATCTTTACGCTGTTCTTCGGATTGCT
>JAFLUJ010000042.1 GCA_022511485.1 Oscillospiraceae bacterium
TCCGAATCAAGGAGGTACCGGATATGAAATGTACGCTTGCAGAGCTGAGAAACAAGGAGATAATAAACATAAAGACCGGAGCGCGGCTTGGTTATGTGGACGACATTGAATTTGACACCGAAGATTCTATGGTGAAATCCTTTATAATATACGGCAGAGCCCGTCTTTTCGGCTTTTTTGGCAGGGATGACGATATGATCATCACCTGCGACGACATTGCAATAGTCGGAGTTGACACCGTTCTTGTTTCCGTAGAAGAGGCAGAATTGGCAAAAAGACACACAAATAGCTTGAAAACTTTGTTAAAATAGTACAACAACTTTAGCTTGTATTTTTCCTCATTTTATGATATAATATTAAAGCAATTCGCACGCGTGCGTTTTTGCCGGAGGGTGCTTTCCCGAAAAAAAGCTCCCGGCAAGCTAAACCATGCGGAGGATCAAAACCAATTTATTAGGAGGAACTACAAATGGGCGTAGTATCAATGAAACAGCTTCTCGAAGCAGGCGTTCACTTCGGTCACCAGACCAGAAGATGGAACCCGAAAATGGCTCCGTACATCTTTACGGAGAGAAACGGCATCTACATCATCGACCTTCAGAAAACAGTCAAGAAGCTTGACGAGGCTTATAACTTCGTTAAGACAGTTGCTGAGAACGGCGACACTGTTCTCTTCGTCGGCACAAAGAAGCAGGCTGGCGATTCTGTAAAGGAAGAGGCTGTCCGCGCAGGAGCACACTATGTAAATGCAAGATGGCTCGGCGGTATGATGACAAACTTCAAAACTATCCAGAGAAGGATCAAGAGACTTGAGCAGCTCCACCAGATGGAGGAGGACGGCACATTCAATCTCCTTCCCAAGAAGGAAGTTGTAAAGCTCCAGCTCGAGATCGAAAAGCTTGAAAAATATCTCGGCGGTATCAAGACAATGACAAGACTTCCCGGCGCACTGTTCATCGTTGACCCCCGCAAGGAAAAGATCGCAGTTGCCGAGGCAAAGAAGCTTGGTATCCCGATCGTTGCTATCGTTGACACAAACTGTGACCCTGACGACGTTGATTACGTTATCCCCGGAAACGACGACGCTATCCGCGCTGTAAAGCTTATCGCTGGCGCTATGGCAGACGCTGTTATCGAGGGCAGACAGGGTGAGCAGGAGGCAGCGGAAGTAGCTGCTGAAGACGAAGAAGCAGAGGCAGTTGCAGAATAAAAATCGCAAAAGCAATATCGGGAAGCAGTGGGAAAGATCGCAGCTTCCCGAGATAGTTTAAATATATAAGGAGGAATTTTAATGGGAAAGATCTCAACTCAGGAGATCAAGGATCTTATGAAAGCTACCGGAGTAGGTATGATGGACTGCAAGAAGGCTCTTGAAGAGGCTGACGGCGATACCGAAAAGGCTGTTACTATACTTCGTGAAAAGGGACTTGCTACACAGGCTAAGAAAAGCGGAAGAATTGCCGCTGAGGGTATTGTTGCTTCCGTTGTTGAGGGCAATGTAGGCGCTGTTGTAGAGGTAAATATCGAAACAGACTTCGCTGCAAACAATGACGAATTCAAGGCATTTGTTGCAGCAGTTGCAAAGACTGTTATTGAAAAGAATCCCGCAGACCTTGACGCGCTCAAAGCTGCAACTATCAGCGGCGGCGACAAGAGCGTTGAGGAAACTCTCCAGGATCTTTTCATCAAGATCAGAGAGAACATGGTCATCCGTCGTTTCCAGAGACTTGAGGGTACTCTTGTTTCCTACGTTCACGGCGGCGGAAGCATCGGCGTAATGGTAAAGCTTGATACAGACCTCCCTGCTGACAAGGTATTCGAGGTTGGTAAGGACTGTGCACTCCAGGTTGCAGCTATGAATCCTGCTTACCTTAACAGAGAGGCAGTTCCTGCTGAAGTTCTCGAGGAAGAAAAGAAGATCATGATGACTCAGATGGCTGAGGATCCCAAGATGGCAAGCAAGCCTGAGCAGGTAAGAGCTAAGATCGTCGAGGGTAAGGTCGGCAAGTACTACACAGAAAACTGTCTTTTAGAGCAGGCTTTTGTCAAGGATGACAAGGTATCCGTTCAGAAGTACGTTGAGAATGCAGCAAAACAGCTTGGCGGCAAGATCGCGGTTGTTGATTACGTTCGTTTCGAGAGAGGCGAAGGAATCGAGAAGAAGGCTGACGATTTCGCAGCAGAGGTTGCAAGCATGGCAAGCGGAAACAAGTAATTTTATACTTTTAGTTATACAGATAGCAAAGGCGCTTTCGATATGATCGGAGGCGTCTTTTTAATTTAATGATTCTACTCAAACAAATCATAATTTAGCGCTGCTCCGTTTTTGATAAATTATTGACAAAGTTAATGAAATAAGGTATAATTTATAATAAGGGGGTATGTCCCCCAACCAGAAATTGTGAAAGGGTGATTCGGAATGGGATACACACTGACCGAAAAGATCCTGAAAGCTCACCTTGTTGACGGAGAATTCGTCAAAGGAAAAGAGATCGGGATACGCATTGACCAGACACTTACGCAGGACGCAACAGGAACTATGGCTTACCTTGAATTTGAGGCTATGGGCGTGCCAAGAGTTAAAACGGAACGCTCTGTAGCATATATCGACCACAATACCCTCCAGTCAGGCTTCGAGAATGCCGACGACCACCGTTTTATCGGCTCGGTTGCAAAGAAGCACGGCATATATTTTTCACGTCCCGGAAACGGTATCTGCCATCAGGTACACCTTGAACGCTTCGGAGTTCCCGGAAAGACCCTCATCGGATCCGACAGCCACACTCCTACAGGCGGCGGAATCGGAATGATCGCCATCGGTGCGGGAGGTCTGGACGTTGCCGTAGCAATGGGCGGCGGCGCATATTATATTACATATCCTAAGATCGTCAACGTAAAGCTTACCGGAAAGCTTTCTCCCTGGGTGGCTGCTAAGGACGTTATCCTTGAAGTTCTCCGCATACTCTCCGTAAAGGGCGGCGTGGGAAAGGTCATCGAATACACCGGCGAGGGAGTTAAATCTCTCAGCGTTCCCGAGCGTGCAACCATCACAAACATGGGCGCAGAGCTGGGAGCTACCACATCTATATTCCCCTCTGACGAGATCACAAAGCAGTTCCTTAAGGCTCAGAAGCGTGAGGATGTCTGGACAGAGCTTTCCGCTGACCCGGACGCTGTTTATGACGAAGTCATTGAAATAAACCTCAGCGAGCTTGCTCCCCTTGCAGCTTGTCCTCACTCTCCAGACAATATCAAGTCCGCAAAGGAGCTTGCAGGAATGAAGATAGATCAGGTCTGCATAGGCTCATGTACAAACAGCTCTCTTATGGATATGATGAAGGTGGCTCACATTCTCAAGGGCAAGACCGTACATCCGGATGTGTCACTGTCCATAGCTCCCGGCTCTAAACAGGTTCTTAATATGCTTGCTCAGAACGGCGCTCTGTCCATTATGATAGACGCCGGCGCAAGAATCCTTGAAAGCGCCTGCGGACCATGTATCGGTATGGGACAATCCCCTAACTCAAAGGGAATCTCCCTGCGTACCTTCAACAGAAACTTTGAAGGACGTTCCGGCACAAAGGACGGTCAGATCTATCTGGTATCCCCTGAGCTTGCTGCCGCTTCCGCAATTGCAGGCGTCCTCACCGACCCAAGAGATCTTGGAGATATGCCCGCATTTGAAATGCCTGCTGAATTTGTCATCAACGATAATATGATAACTCCCCCTGCTCCCGAAAATGAAATGGACAAGGTGGAGATCCTGAGAGGACCAAACATCAAGCCATTCCCTGCAACAAGTCCCCTGGCGGACAGTATCGAAGCTTCCTGCTCTCTTAAGGTGGGAGACAACATCACCACAGACCACATCATGCCCGCAGGTGCAAAGATACTCCCCCTGCGTTCAAATATCCCCGCTATTTCAAAATACTGCTTTACAGTATGCGACGAGGATTTCCCCTCCCGGGCAGAAAGCCTTGGAAAGAGCATTATCGTAGGCGGAGCAAACTACGGACAGGGTTCATCCCGTGAGCACGCTGCCCTCGCTCCACTTCACCTTGGAGTAAAGGCTGTGCTTGTAAAGAGCTTCGCAAGAATACACCGCTCCAACCTTATCAATGCAGGTATCCTTCCCCTGACCTTCGTCAACGAGGCTGATTACGATAAAATTTCTCAGGGTGATGAGCTTTCTCTGGAAAATATCCGTGCTGCTGTTGAATCCGGCAAGACCGAGCTTACTCTGAAAAATAAGACTACAGGAGCAGATATTCCTGTCCTCTGTGAGCTTTCCGGCAGAACAAAGGATATTATCCTTGCGGGAGGACTTCTGGACTACACCCGCGAAAGCCTTAAATAATGTACCAGTCAAGATGCGGTCTTCTTTGCAGTGAATGTGAAAACCGGGAGTTATGCGATTGTCCCGGCTGCCTTGAACTGGAAGAGGGAAACTGGGCAGGAGACTGCGACATCAAGCAGTGCTGCGAAAACAGACGTCTTGAACACTGCGGTCTTTGCTCAAAATTTCCATGTGCAATGCTTCGCAACACCGCATTTGACCCGGAGGACGGCGACGACGGCGAACGCCTTGTGACGCTGAAAAGATGGGCTGAGGAACAAGCCTCCCCAAAGGAAAAAAGGCGCTCCTGCATCATCATAGGAGTTACCTCCGGAGTTGCCGCAGGAGCAGTACTGGGAGCTCTTTCCGGAAGCTTTGCCCCAGTCATGTTTGCCTGTGTCATTACAGGAACAGCAATAGGTATCATGATCGATATTTTTAAGCAAAACAAATAGGGGTGATGCTTTATGATCAGGATTGTTATGTCAAGTACTATGTACAGTTCCAAATTTGATCCTGATTCGCCTAAGGATTGGCTCGAGGTTTTTTTCATTGCAGGGATATACTATGGATTGGATAAATTATCGAAAAAATATTTATCCGAAATGAGTGACGGGCTCCGTCAGCTTATTGTTCTTTTAGTTACGCTCGCCATCAGTGCTGCCGCGTTTCTCCTCATATATCACACCTGACGCTCATATTGCGATTCGGTGCAGTATATGATATGATCCCTATGCAGTCATAATATAATAAAATTTTTATCTTCAGGAGGTAATAACAATGTCAGAAAAAATCAAAATGGTCACTCCCCTTGTTGAAATGGACGGAGATGAAATGACCCGTATCATCTGGAAGATGATAAAGGATATCCTTCTTACCCCTTATGTTGACCTTAACACTGAGTATTACGATCTGGGACTTGTCCACAGAAACGACACCGATGACAAGGTAACTTTCGATTCCGCTGAAGCAACAAAAAAATACGGAGTTGCTGTAAAGTGTGCAACTATCACTCCCAACGCTGCACGTATGCCGGAATACAACCTCAAAGAGATGTGGAAATCCCCTAACGGAACGATCAGAGCTATCCTTGACGGAACTGTTTTCCGTACACCTATCATTGTAAAGGGTATCACACCATTTATCCCAACATGGACAAAGCCTATCACCATCGCCCGTCATGCATACGGAGATGTATATAAAAATACAGAAATGCAGGTCAGCGAAGGCTCAAAGGCAGAGCTTGTTGTTACAGATAAGGACGGCAAGGAGACCCGTGCTCTCATCCACGATTTTAACGGCACAGACGGAATCATCCAGGGACTTCACAACACCGACAAGTCCATCAGCAGCTTTGCAAGAGCCTGCTTCAACTACGCTCTCGACCTTAAACAGGATCTGTGGTTCGCAACAAAGGACACCATCTCCAAAAAGTACGACCACCGTTTCAAGGACATCTTCTCCGAGATCTACAAAAATGAGTACAAGACCAAGTTTGAAG
>JAFLUJ010000043.1 GCA_022511485.1 Oscillospiraceae bacterium
AAATAACAACAGCCTTCGTTTCAGAGGCATCTGCTGTAGTTACTGTAGTTTCCTCATTCATGAACGATGTTTCTTCGGAAATACTTTCTGTCACCATATCCCCGGAATCGCTTTCGTTCAGGACGTCAGTCATACATGAGGACAAAATCAAAGCTGACAGAACGGCCGCCAGAAAAAGCTTTATTTTTGACATAATATAGACCCTCCCAATTTTGTGTACAAGTGCTTACTATTATATTACCACAGCACAAGACGTTTGTCAACAGTATTTTTCAAAATTTCGTAAAAAATTACCTTGACACTTTCCAAACTAAAGTATATAATAGAAAAAATAGAGAGCTTTTTCACCGAAGGGAGGAAATCAAATGAAAAAGATCATTGTCCTTGCATTGACAGCGATTCTCATATTAACAGGGTGCAGCGATAGTAATAATGAATTTACCCCTGTCATAGCAACGGTATCCGTCACCGGGGACGCTGAAAATACCGGAAGTTATCCCGAAGAGACAGAACCGTATCCCGAGGAGCTTTCCGAACCCTCCCCTGCTGAAACAGAAAGCGAACCGGAGATCCTTCCTCCCTATTTTACTTCGGACACCCTACAGGAGGTCACGTTCTATCCCTACCATGACGCAGTAAAGCGGATCGGAAGATATATCAAATACAAGGACGCTTACTATCTCAGCTTCACCTGCTCAGGGGTCTCCTTTCTTATGACCGGAGACCGGGTGGAAGCCGCAATGACCTCCAACGGGAATGTCTACAAGGACAAGCAGCAGTGCTGGGTTGGAGTTCTTATAAACGGAGAGCTTACAAAACGTTTCCAGCTTGAACCGGATGAAAATACATATACCCTCTATGATGGAGAAATGCTTGAAAATGCGGAGGTCTCCATAGTCAAGCTAACGGAAAATCCCATGGCGACAGCAGGTATCCTGACTATTACAGCCAATGCAGAGATGATCGCTCCCACGCCACAAAAAAGCCTGACCATTGAGTTTGTGGGAGATTCCATAACCTGCGGATACGGCAACGAAGCAGAAGGTCCGTCTGACGGCTACAACAGCGCCCAGCAGAACGGACTTGAAACCTATGGATATTATACCGCTAAGGCTCTCGACGCGGAATACAGTCTGGTCGCCATAAGCGGGATAGGCATTATTTCAGATTGTACAACAAGGAAGGGTGTCAAGGAGGATTATCTTCTGATGCCGGAGGTCTACGATAACAGCGACACCAATTTTGAAATGCGCCGGGACATTGAGCCCTACACCAAATGGGACTTCGGCAGCGGAAGCGACATCGTGGTAATAAATCTGGGAACTAACGACTACACCTATACCGGCAGCAACGAGGACTTGCAGTCCGAATTTCAGGACGGCTACTATAAATTTATAGAACAGGTCAGGAGAGCAAATCCGGAGGCTGAGATCATATGCACCCTTGGTATCCTCGGTTCGGAGCTTTATCCACGGATAGAGGAAGCCGTCCGGACATATTCAAAGGACACAGGAGATGAACATATCCACACCTTTGAATTTGACTATCAGGACGGCGAAAATGACGGCTTCGGGGGAGATTATCATCCTACGATAAAGACCCACCAGAAAGCCGCCGAACAGCTTACAAAATATATCCGGTCGCTAATCAAGTGACCGGATATTGTTTTACGGTTAATTTATCAATATGTCCTCTCGTCATAGTCTCCGCCGCTAAGCTCGCATACTTCAATTTTACAGTTTGGCAGAGCCTTTTTGATCTTCTTGATAGTGTCCTCAGAGATACCGGTAAAATCAAGGGATATTTCTTCAAGCTTTTTGAGAGAGCCAAGCTTGTCCATATTTTCTATACGGCCGTTTCCTCCGGCAGAAAAGAATACTTTCTTTAAATTAGTACCGATTATCCATTTTACATCAAAGTCGGTATTGCAGTTATAAACGTTAAGCTCTTCAAGTGAGGAGCATTTTTTCAGTGGGGACAGGTCGTCAAACTCGCAAAGCATTATCGTAAACCTTTTAAGCTTTTTAAGCTTTGAAATGCCCGTAATATCCATGTCATGCTGACCCATTATGTACAGATCTTCAAGACCTGACAAATCATTTATAAAGCTCGTATCATAGGGACGGTTGTTATTAACATCAATAAGAGTAAGCTCTTTGAGCCCTTTCAGATTGCTCACAGTCTTTGTAAAGGTCTTATTTGAATAGCTGAGATCCAGATTTTCCAGACTGGTCATCTCACCGATAAAGGACAGATCCTGCTGCTTGCCGTAGTAGTTGTAAAATCCGATAAGGTCAAGACGTTTAAGCTTTTTCAGACCTTTGATGGAATCCAGCCCTTTGACGATACCATCACCGCTGGCTCTAAGTTCCAGTGATTCAAGCTTCGTAAGCTGCCCCAGAAAGGACACATCAGCGTCCCCTGCGATCTGTATATCCAGCTCCCTCATATTTTTCATGTTTCCGATCAAAGAAATATTTTCCCGTATGACCGAATCAATTTCAAGCTTTTTCAGCTTGGTAAGTCCTTTCAGGGGCGAAATATCCGATATTATTGACCCTTGGACGTCAAGATACAGCTCCGTAAGCTCTTTCAGATAGGATACCGGCTTGACGCTTTCGCAGGGCTTATCCCCATAGACATTCTTATAGCGGAATTTCTTAAGCTGTGGCAGCTTTTTAAGAAAGGACAGATCTTCCGCACCCTCATTCTGATAAAGACCCAGCCACGCAAGGTTTTTCAGCTCTCCAAGAGCGGAAAGATTTTTTAACTCTCCGTAAACGACAGCAAGATTTTGCAGCTCCGGAAGCTTTTTTGCTATGACCTTGCAGTCAATTACCGTACCCGTGGGAATGTAGTAATATTTTTTGAATCCCGGCGCATAGCCCTCCACAACATATTTTGTCAGTGAATTGTCCTCGTCACCTACGACAAAGCATATCTGCTTTGCGTTTGCTGAAACAGAACATCCGTAAACGTTCACCTTTTCCGAAGCGGCAGAAGCTGTCATCGGCAGGATGCCTGCGATCATAACCATTGCGATCAAAACGCTCAATAGCTTTTTCATGAAAATTCCCCCTGTTTGACTTAAAATTATTTTAACGCTTTATCCAGTATATTCAGAAAGCTGTCCTTTTCCCATGAATATCTGTACTGATCCCAGCTTTTGATGCGCTCTCTTACCGGCTCTGCTTCTTCTTTTGCAAGCTCCTGATCTCCGGAAAGAGCCAGCATCCTTACGTATGTTATCATGGGATATATCCCCGTTTTATCATATTTCTGCGCAGACTGCTTTTCCATCTCCAGATACTGAGCTGCTCCCTTTATTTCTCCGTTCATTGCAAGGACAGCAGCAGCGTTGTCATAATAGGATATAGCAAACTTTTCAAAGGATGCTGACGAGAAAAAAGTATCCAGAAACCTCTGCCATTTTTTGAAGACCTCCATTGCATCCTCAGCACGCTTCTGACCGACATATGTACACAGAAGAGTGTTATAGTACATAGCAAGTTTCAGATCCCCTGTCAGCTGAAACACGTGTATCTCTTTAAGGAGGCTTTCCGCTTCCGAATATCTTCCAAGAGTATTATAAACATCGGCAAGCCGGAACTTGTCCATGAATGCCATTCTGGGATGGGCTGCTTTAAATGCCTCCACCCATTCATCGCAGAAGCCCTTTTCCTTGTAGATATTTTCGATCTCCTCTGTAGTTCCCATAAGCTTATACATGATTTTTTCTTTAAGACCCATATTTTTCCCTCCAATAGACCCAAATCATAAAAACATAGACTGTCTCACGCTCTGGTGTGACAGTCTCTACGAATGAAATAATAAAGCGAAGAACAAGATCATGTTTTGCCTACTCTCCGCTTTATTTTAAGTATTTTTAGGACACCTACCCTCCCCCTTGATAGGGGGAAGAACAAAGTCAGGTGTCATTAATTTTTACTGTGGGGGTAGAAACTGCCCGCAGGGGCTTCCCTGCTTATTTTTCAGCGATTACATCAACACCGGGAAGAACCTTGCCCTCCAGGTACTCAAGGGAAGCTCCGCCGCCTGTGGAGATATGGGACATCTTATCAGCAAAGCCCAGCTGTGTAACAGCAGCAGCAGAGTCACCGCCTCCGATAATGGTTGTAGCGTCTGTCTCTGCAAGAGCCTTAGCAACAGCGATAGTTCCCTTTGCAAGAGTAGGATTCTCAAATACGCCCATAGGACCGTTCCATACAACAGTCTTAGCGGACTTAACAGCGTCAGCGAAAAGCTCTGCTGTCTTTGTGCCGATGTCAAGACCCATCATATTTGCAGGGATCTTGTCGGAATCAACAACGGATACGCCGATCTCAGCGTCGATAGGATCAGGGAATGCGGAAGCGATAGTTGTATCAACAGGGAGAAGAAGCTTCTTGCCAGCCTTCTCAGCCTTAGCGATCATTTCCTTGCAGTAGTCGATCTTCTCGTCGTCAACAAGGGAAGTTCCTACCTCGCAGCCCTTAGCCTTAAGGAATGTATAAGCCATACCGCCGCCGATGATAAGTGTATCGCACTTTTCGATAAGGTTGGAAATAACGTTCAGCTTATCAGCAACCTTTGCACCGCCAAGGATAGCAACGAAAGGACGAACGGGAACCTCAACAGCGTTTCCGAGATACTGGATCTCCTTCTGCATCAGATAGCCAACAGCAGTTTCCTTAACGAACTTTGTAACGCCTGCTGTGGAAGCGTGAGCACGGTGTGCAGAACCGAAAGCGTCCATAACGAATACCTGACCGTCAACCAGATCAGCAAGCTCCTTGGAAAGTCCCTCGCCGTTCTTGGTCTCGTCTGCGCCGCGGAATCTTGTGTTCTGGAGAACAACGATGTCTCCCTCAGCCATAACGGATACAGCAGCCTTAGCGTTGTCGCCTACTACAGTATCGTCAGCAGCAAATGTTACCTTAGTGCCGGGAAGCAGCTCAGCAAGTCTGTCTGCCGCGGGTTTAAGAGAGAACTTATCCTCTGGACCGTTCTTGGGCTTGCCAAGGTGAGAGCAAAGAACTACCTTTGCGCCGTCCGCAGTGAGCTTTTTAATTGTAGGGAGAGCTGCAACGATCCTGTTATCGTTGGTGATCTTTCCGTCCTTAAGGGGAACGTTGAAGTCAACTCTGACCAGAACCTTCTTTCCCTTAACGCTGATGTCTTCAACTGTTACTTTGTTTAATCCTGCCATTGGTATGACATCCTTTCATAATAAAGTTGGGGGGATAAAACCCCTATCATTATTATTTTATACTATTTTCTAAGATTTAGCAAGGGGTTAGGAAAAATTTTTTCATAAAATTAAAATTTTGCGGAACATAAAACTAACCTGTTCATTTACAGACCGTAAAATGACCGGCTTTATTTTCTGTTTTGCGTCAGGCACTTTGACAAGGCAGCAGGTTCATGTCTCTGCACACATATTATCCAATCATTACAGTTCCGTAAAATATGTTTTTTGTTAAAATGCTATAAATTATTGACAGTAATTTAAAAATACCTCTCGGCTATTGAAAAATACACGATCATAATGTATAATATAATCATTATTTTAATAAAAGAGGTAAAGAAGTATGAAAATTTCAAAAATTATATGCGGGATCATTACAGCTGCAATGACAGCAGCACTTGCAGCCACTTTTTCAGGATGTTCAAATAGCTCCGAAAAGACAACACTGGTCATGGCTACAAATGCGGAGTTCCCTCCCTATGAGTACCGTGAGGGCGACAGTATCGTTGGTATCGACGTTGAGATCGCACAGGCTGTCGCAGACGATATGGGACTGGAGCTTGTTATTGAAGATATGGCGTTT
>JAFLUJ010000044.1 GCA_022511485.1 Oscillospiraceae bacterium
GTAAGGCAGGAGTCACGGTCGTTTGGCATCCGAATACATAAGGTATAAAATACTTCCGTTTTTACAAACGGTAAATTGTAAGGAGATAGTAATATGGACAAAAATGAAAGAAGCGTTAAGCCCTATAAAGCATCAACGGTAAAGCTCGATAAAAAGTATTCCTTTCCGGTGTATATCTGCGTTCTGATTTTAGCAGTTCTTGCAAGGATCATACAGCTTCAGACCAATATGGACTTTTATACCGGAAAATATATTGACGATTCCTTCGGTAAAAATTATACTATGGGAGTACTCATAATCGGATTCATTCTGATATTTCTGGTCATGCTTCTGGGCGAATCAAGAGATAAGGCTATAAAATCCTGTATACTCCTCAATCCTATGCGTCTCAGAGCCGAAAGACTTAATAAAAAGATCTCTCCTAAGGTAGGAGCAGTTGTATTTATTATGGCTTTCCTTGTGCTTTTTGACATATTTGTTGATATTTCCTCTATTATCAGCAGAAATCAGGATCTGTCCACAGAAGCAGAGCCCGTATCTGCATTTGCAGGCATGACTGCACTTAACTGGTTCTCCTATGTCTGCGCTGCGATCGCCATGCTGACATTTATCTCTACCGGCGCAAATCTCTTAAAGGGCGAGGGCATTTCAAAGGGAAACTGCGTATTCTTTTCTTCATTTGCTGTATGGAAGCTTCTCCAGATATTTGAGATGATAGGCAGAGACGAGTTGGTAGGCGCTTATTCCGAGAAGGTCTACATTATGCTTACAGCTATGGCATCATCGGCATTCTTCCTTTTCGCTGCAAAATTTTTCGCCGGCTTTGAAAAGAAGCATACCCGTTTCTGGCTGTGTATGCTTGCATATATATCCTCTATCTTAGCGGCTGTTTCAACTATCCCAAGATATGTTATATTCTTTACAAAAAACTATACAGAAAGAGATGGTATGGGTACGCCTTCCACAGGCGACGTGGGACTGATCTTCGTAACTGTAGCGCTTATCATGGTATTCTGGAGCACTTATGTTTACAGAGTAATGCCTAAGCTCAATCTCGGCAACAGCCGCCGTTGGTCAAGAGCAACATTTACTCTCAAAAAAGGCGGTATGCGCTCAATTGAAGAGGATCTCAGAGACATGAAAAAATAAAATCTGAACGGGCGGATATTATCCGCCCGTAATATTAATGAGGTAAATTTCAGTGCAGTTTTATGATCGCAGGTATTGCCTGCTGAAAAAATCTACGCTTGCGGTATTCCTTCTGGCTGCTTTCCTTTTTACGGGATGCTCTTTCGGAGGATCTGTGGATCTGCTTCTTTCCCCGCCCAGGCTTTCCGAGGAGCAAAGTGCCGTCTATAACGCGCTCATAAGCTCCGTGGGAAAGGAAGTAAAGCTCCAGTATCCGAGAGCGGGAGCATACCGTTCCGCCTTTGTTTTCGCAAATATCGACAACGAGCCCGACGAGGAAGCTGTTGTCTTTTACGAAAAATCAGGTGAGAGCGAGGGCGGCGGAAACGTAAGGATAAATATTATCGACCGCATTGACGGCAGCTGGATAAGCGTCTATGACCACGCGGGCGCAGGTACGGGGATCGACAGGATAATTTTTTCCGACATAGGGACATCCGGAACAACGAGCATGATAATCGGCTACACCCTGCTTTCCGGTGAAAGAAGCGCGGCAGTGTACAGCTATAACGACGGACGGCTTTATACCGAATATTCCGACAGCTACAGCACAATGTTCGTGACGGACATCGACCGGGACGGCGCAGAGGAGCTTGTACTTATCCGTCCGGAAAATCAGATAAAGAAAGCCGCCATGAGCCTTATTTCCGGAAGGACAGAGGACGGCTCTTTCAGGGAGACTGCTTCTGTTGCTCTTGATCCGAACGCCTCCGAATTTGTCAACATCGCCTCCGGATATGTGGGAACGGACACTCCCGCAATATTTATAGACGGTCTTTCGGGAGGTCAGCTTACAACGGAGATCATATACTCTGTAAACGGTCAGCTCAGGAATCCCCTGTATCTTGGTGAATCGGCAATGATCGAAAACACAAGACGTCCCGCAGGATACCTCTGTACCGATATTGACATCGACGGTATAATCGAGATACCTACTGTTTCCACCTTCCCGGGATACTCTCAGGATTCCAGGGACAGCATATACAGCACAAACTGGAACATACTGGACAACTACAACATCGTAAAAAAATATTCCAGCTACTACAGTGCAGCAAACGGATACTGCTTTATCCTGCCCAGCCGCTGGGACGGTGTTGTCACGGTAAAGATCGACAGCGCCACCGGAGACGTGGTATTCTACAAATTCAGGATAGACCTGACAAACAGCACTACCGAGCTTATGAGAATAACATCGGCGGACGCCTCCGAGACCTCCGCTCTGCTGGAGGAAGGGTACATGGTCATAAAAAGCAACAACAATATCAACTACCTTGTTAAATCTCCCGATATTGAGGACGAGCCGTTAGTGCTGACTATGACCGAAATAAGCAATAATTTCTATGTTATGATATAATTTTCCCAAGATAAAGAAAGGAACGATGCTTTATGAAACGCATACTTGTTTGCGAGGACGAGGACGTTATTCGTGACTTTGTTGTTATCAATCTTAAACGGGCAGGATATGACGTTGTGGACGTAAACAACGGCGAGGAGGCTCTCCGGGTCTTTGACAAGGAACGGGGAAGCTTCGATGTTGCTCTGCTTGACATTATGATGCCGGGTATTGACGGATTTCAGGTGTGCAAGGCTCTGAGGAAAAGAAGCAGCACTCTGGGAATAATCATGCTTTCGGCAAAAACTCAGGAAATGGACAAGGTAAGCGGTCTCATGCTTGGCGCGGACGACTACATAACAAAGCCATTCTCTCCCTCCGAGCTTACCGCCCGTATAGACGCCATCTACCGCAGAGTTACCATGAGCGTATCCCGGGACGACGAGGCGGAAGCCACCATCGAATCCGGACCGTTCGCTCTCAATCTGAAAAGCCGCACCGTTGCAAAGGACGGCGTTCCCATCGACCTTACTCAGGTGGAATATCAGATACTGGAATACTTTATCCTCAACGCTGAGATAGCTCTTGACAGAGGATCTATACTCAGCCATATCTGGGGCGACAATTACTTCGGAGACGATAAGATAGTGGATGTTAATATCCGCCGTATAAGAATGAAGATAGAGGACGAGCCATCCCACCCAAGATACATATCCACAATATGGGGATTCGGCTACAAATGGTCGGTGAAATTCGACGATGAATAAAATTTCCCCGGGAAATATTCAGCATTAGGGCGGGTGAGGAGATTTGCGCAGAGCGGCAATAACAAGGCGCTGGCTTGTAAACAATTTAGGAGTTATATCAATAATGCTTTTTGCCGTAGCCATCGGCGGAACGCTTTTTGTCCGCAGCTATTATTACAGCAGCGCAAGGCAGTATCTTACCTCACGTATGAATATGATCTCCAGCATTTTGCAGCGTTCATATAATGATCCTGCTACAAGCTTTTCCTCCGAGGTGCGTTCGATCGTAGTAAACTGGTCGGAAAAGGACAAAATAGAGCTTATGGTAGTAAGCACAAGAGGTACTGTAGGACTGACCTCCTCCGGATTTGTCCCATCGGAAACTCTGGAAAGTATGCTGGATTACACCCAGGCGGCTTCCGGAGGTACAAGCGGCTACTACACGGGAAAGACCTCCGGCGGAGAACGTATAATGTCGGTGTGCGTCATGCTTCCCGACAATGACGCCGGATTTTCAGCAATAAGACTGGTGTCCTCCCTTGAAAGGATAGACAGACAGGTGTCCGCGACAGCAATAATTCTTGTGGTTGTCTGCCTTGCCATATTGTTTCTGATGTTTCTTTCGGGACTTTATTTCGTAAAATCCATTGTTATCCCTGTGCGGCAGATAGGCTCTACAGCCAGAAGATACGCTATGGGAGACTTTTCAGTACGTATCACAAAGAAAAACGACGATGAGATCGGAGAGCTCTGTGATATTGTCAATCATATGGCAAGCGAGCTTGCGCTGTCCGAATCAATGAAGAACGAGTTTATTTCCAGCGTGTCCCATGAATTAAGGACTCCCCTTACCGCCATAAAGGGCTGGGCGGAGACCATCGGAAGTATGCCGGAGGACGCGGAGACCGTCGCAAAGGGTATGCACGTTATCGGAAGCGAAAGCGAGCGGCTTTCCCAGATGGTTGAGGAGCTTCTGGATTTTTCCCGTATGCAGAACGGAAGATTTTCTCTCACAAAAACCACCATGGACATACTTGCAGAGCTTGGAGACGCGGTGCTCATCTACACCGAAAAGGCAAAGCGGGAGGGCATAGAGGTAATTTACGACGAGCCTGATATGCTTCCCTTTGTGTACGGTGATAAAAACCGTCTGAGACAGGTCTTCATAAACGTTATCGACAACGCCATAAAATACTCCAATAAGGGAGATGTGGTCTCTGTACAGGCGTCAATGCCGGACGCGGAGCACATCGAAGTGGACGTTTCCGATACCGGCTGCGGAATAAGCGAACAGGACCTGCCCAAGGTCAAGACGAAATTTTTCAAGGCAAATCACACCCGCCGGGGCAGCGGTATAGGTCTTGCAGTAGCGGACGAGATAATCACCATGCATGGCGGAAAGCTTGATATTTTCAGCGTACAGGGCGAGGGTACTACGGTCAAGATAACCCTTCCGGTAAAGCTTGGTTAAAGAAAGGAATGACAACATGAGCGAGGAAAATAATTGCAGTAAAGAATGTTTCAAATCCAAGATCGGCGGACAAGCGCTGATCGAGGGAGTTTATATGCGCGGCATAAGTACGGCTGCAATGGCGTGCAGGCTTCCCAACGGCACTATTGACGTTGAACAGTGGGAGGTCAAAAAAATGCCCTGGTACAGAAAGATCCCATTTGTAAGGGGCTGCATAAACTTTGTCTCCAACATGGCGGAGGGAATACGCTGCACAATGAAATCAGCAGAAAAGCAGATAGACGAGGAAGAAGAGGGCGAGGAGGAACTGACCAAATTCGAGCAGTGGCTCACCGATAAATTCGGCGACAAGCTTGTCAACGTGATAATGATAATTTCCGTCGTTGTCGCTCTGGCATTTTCCCTTATCGTCTTTAAGGGAGGTCCTCTTCTTGTGGCAAATCTTCTCATAACGCTGGGAGCTCCTGAATCAATACGTCCGGTAGCAGAGGGTATTATCCGTCTCGTTCTTGTAGTGGGATATATGTATGCTATTTCCTTTATGGGAAGTATAAAGACCACGTTTATGTATCACGGCGCGGAGCATAAGTCTATCGCCTGCTACGAGGCTCAGGACGAGCTTACCGTAGAGAACGTCCGGAAGCATACACGATTCCATCCACGCTGCGGAACGAGCTTTATCCTTATCGTCCTGATAATAAGCGTTATCGTGGGAATGTTCCTGCCAAGGGAAAATATGTGGATACGCTTCGGGATACAGATGCTGTGTCTTATCCCCGAATCCGCGATAGCATACGAGATAATCAAGCTTGCAGGGCGGTACGACAATATCTTCACCAAGATAATCTCCGCCCCCGGACTTTGGTTACAGCATATCACCACCAAAGAGCCTACCGACAAGCAGATCGAGGTGGCAATAGCTGCCCTCACCCCCTGCCTCCCAAAAGAGGACGAGGAAGACAAATGGTGAGCAGGGCAAAGCCCGCGGTCTTGACACTCTCCCTTAAAACTTGCCGATGTTTTCGCTCAGCGAAAACTCGGAAACAAACGCTTTGCGTTTGTTTTGCCCCCATATCAAGGGGGCGG
>JAFLUJ010000159.1 GCA_022511485.1 Oscillospiraceae bacterium
GGACCTTCTTTCCCGAAAAGGTGGATATTTTGTAAAAGTAATACGAGGCTATGCCGATTATGATCCCGTCATTTTCTGCAACAAGGGCGTTAAGGCTATGTTCCTCAAAAAGAAGCTTGCTGAACATTTCCTCAGTAATATTGCAGTATTGGGACATATTTTCGTATTCTGCAAGCTCTCTGGTAAGCTTTACAATGTCAGCAACGTCCTTTTTTTCGGCGGATTTTATAATGACTGCCATGACGATACCTCCTTAAATTGATACGGAGGATATTAGTCGAAGTATCCCTTTGCAGCAAGAAGCTCTGCCATGAGGACAGCGCCGCCGGCAGCACCTCTGAGAGTGTTATGTGAAAGACATACAAATTTGTAATCGTACTGTGTGTCCTCGCGGAGACGTCCTATAGAAACAGCCATGCCGTTTTCAAGCATTCTGTCAAGCTTTGCCTGGGGACGGTTATCCTCCTCAAAGTAGTAAAGAAACTGCTTGGGGGCGGAGGGAAGCTCCAGCTCCTGGGGAACTCCGCTGAAATTCTTCCATGCTTCAAGCATCTGCTCCTTGGTAGGCTTCTTCTTGAAGGAAGCAAACACCGCCGCAGTGTGACCGTCTGAAACAGGAACACGGAGGCACTGAGCTGTTATGGATGGCTCGGAAGCGTTTACTATCTTGTTTCCCTCGATATGACCCCAGATCTTCAGAGGCTCCTGCTCGGACTTTTCTTCCTCGCCGCCGATGTAGGGGATGATGTTGTCCACAATCTCCGGCATTGTATCGAAGGTCTTTCCTGCGCCGCTGATAGCCTGATATGTGCAGACAAGAGCCTTTGTTACGCCGAATTCCTTCATAAGGGGGTGAAGGGCAGGAACATAGCTCTGTAATGAGCAGTTGGATTTTACAGCAACGAAGCCGCGCTTTGTTCCGAGACGCTCACGCTGAGCCTTTATGATCTCGATGTGGTCGGGGTTGATCTCCGGAACTACCATAGGAACGTCCGGTGTAGCTCTGTGTGCGGAGTTGTTTGAAACTACGGGACACTCAGCCTTTGCGTAGCGTTCCTCAAGAGCCTTTATCTCGTCCTTCTTCATATCTACTGCGCAGAAAACGAAATCCACCATAGAAGCGATCTTGTCGATGTCAGCAGTAGCATCCATAACTATCATATCCTTGATGTTGGCGGGGATAGGGGAGGTCATAGCCCATTTGCTGCCTACAGCGTCCTCATAGCGTTTTCCTGCGCTTCTGGGGGAAGCAGCGATGGCTGTAACGTTAAACCAGGGATGATTTTCAAGCAGCAGGGAGAATCTTTGTCCCACCATGCCTGTTGCTCCGATAATACCAACATTATACCTTTTCATAAAAATTTAACTCCTTTAAATAAAATTTTACATAAAAATAAAAAAATCGGTTGCAAACCGATTCGTCATGCTATATAATAGAAATACTGACATATATATGTCGATAGCACTCCATCATAATGATGACAATCGCATATTTGTTCAACATACGATCAGGAAACCGCTTGCCAGGCGTTTTCCTTCGGCGGAATCGCCTTTCCCCAAGCCATGCGAGCGACCTCGGCGGTCTTTGGAAGGGTACTTATCTTTCCCGCGCCTCTATCGGTATAATAACATTATATACAATAAATATCTGTTTGTCAATAGTTTTTTTTGCGGACAGGCTGATCCTTCAACCTTTCCGTTCGTTTCCCGCTTATCCGGCAATTGACTTTTGGGGTGCAGTGTGATATAATAAATACAGAAAAAGAAATTTATCATTGACTGGGAATTATTATATGGGTGCGATATGAAAGAAAAGTCTGATTTAGCAACAAATGAGATACCTGAAAAAATACATAAATCTTTACATCTGATCTATTTTACTGTAAAAATGCTGGTAATCGGGGCTGTCTTTTTTATTGCCGTACAATTAGCAGCCAGTATGTTTATGACAGATAACCATTCGGATACGGAGGACAGCAGCTTTTTTATGCAGCATAATTACTGCGGAACATTTTTTATAGAGCAGAATGCAGAGAACTCTTACATATCAGAAGAGGCTGCACTGGAAGCTTTTAACGGAGAAGACAAATCATTGGCGGAAGAAATAATTGTAAATGCCATGATGATCGTATTATTTGTGTGTATTTTTCTTGCACTGCGTAACGGCGATAAAAAGGCGGTGTTCAGCCGTAAGACCTCCCGGCTTTTCTTAATTGCGGGAATAGTTTACGCTCTTGGCAACATATGGGTTGAATACAAAGCATTCGCCGCTGTAGGTCATTATAAGGATCATTATATCGGTATTCTTTCGACCCGGGAATACTATTGTCAGCTTTATAATGTTCTGGCGATACCTGTTATGATCTTATGCTGTGGGTTGCTGTTAAGACAACACGAATGTAAGATATATGATCAAAGTATAAAAGGAAATTCCGCTGCTTTGAGAGTGGCAGCGATTATAACTCTTGCTGCTGCGTTTGGGTTTATCCTTTACCGGTTTGGAGTGAGATCATATGAACTTATCATGATACTTTCAGGGAAGAAAATTTCTGTACGACTGCCCTTTTACAGTTTGCTCCTTGAGCTTCCTTATGAACTTGCAAAAACAGACAGGGATTACACCAACCTTATTGTTTTCAGATTTTTAAAGGATCTCCCTGTTTTTGCGGCGTCGGCTGTTACGGTTATCATGTTTTCAAAGGTGCTGTTTTCTGCGGCAAAAGGAGAGATCAATACTGCCCGGAACAGAAAAAGAATAATTGTAAGTATCATTGCTCTTGTCATTTCTTCTCTGCTGTTCAATGTACTTGGTCTGTTTGAGGTAAATCTACTGAACAATGGCTTTACGGGGATATATGGTGAAGTAACCTATACTATCGGAATACGTTCAAATTGTGAGCCTATGCTTTACGCAATGGTATTGTGGTTCTTTTTGGTCTATATCCAGTGCGTGCCTCAATCTTTGGAACAATAATAAGATGTTAGCCGTACCAATACGAAATAAAGAGCCTTGTACTCAGTTTAAACGTGGCAAAGTACAAGGCTCAATTTACGCTTCTGTGATAAAAATAAAAGATCATCCGGAAAAAGAATAAACGATCAATGGCATATATAAACCTGATCCAGAAAGGAAAAGTAATGGAAACTCTGTTTGCGTATGCGCTCTTAATGAGTGAGGGATATGATGTATGGGATCAATATTCTGAAAAACTTGACAGACTATTTCTTGACGATCCTCAGAACGACACATATCTGTATCTGGAAGAAGTCACGGACAGGAAAGAAGCTGTTCTGCGTATTCTTTCGGAAATGGACAATATTTCTTTTGATATTGAATCTTTTGGACGAGAATTAATGAGACTGCTCTCTGATATTTATAAGGAAAGTAATTTGAAAGATTTTGCAGATCATATGTATTCTTTATTTAATAAACTGCCTGATGAAATACGGGACATCAAGCCATTTTATACTTTAAGCTCTGCTGATGACTGCATATTATATAATTCTGAAAAGCATAACCGCAAATTGTTTGAGAGTGTATTGTATTATTATGAATAAGGATTTGAGAAAGGAATGAAATTTTTTATGAAAAAAATCAGGACATCCCTGCTGATATTTATTATGACGGTGTGTATGATGACATCCTGTGTTGTTCACAATGATGCTCCCGTACCCACAGGAAATACAACTGTAAATACAGAAAGTGCCGACATTGCTGATACAGAAATCGAGTCAACGTCTGACACAGAGGAAAGTATTTCCGGAACGGAAGAAGTAACACAGGACACTGTATATGCTGAAAGTTCAGATTATCCGGAAGAAACAAACCCCACTGAAAGCGAAATGGAAAAGCTATCTGTTGAAAAGGACGGCAGCTATACCACTCCGGAAGACGTTGCGGAGTATATACACACTTTCGGAACACTTCCACAAAACTTTATATCAAAATCCGAGGCGAAGGCTCTTGGCTGGGACAGCTCCAAAGGAAACCTCTGGGACGTTGCCCCCGGCAAAAGCATAGGGGGAGACTATTTCGGAAATTATGAGGGACTCCTGCCGTCGGAAAAGGGCAGGAAATACACCGAGTGCGACGTAAACTACGATGGCGGATACCGTGGAAGCGAGAGAGTAATTTTCTCAAACGACGGACTGATTTTCTATACCGATGACCACTACGAAAGCTTTACACAGCTTTATTGAAAGGATTCAATAAAATGAAGAATATCGAAATTGATTTTGTTATACTGGACACTAAAGAAAAATTTTATGATTATGTATCTGCGCAGCTTGATTTTCCGGAGTGGTTCGGAAGAAATGCAGACGCCCTCCATGATCTGCTTTCGGAATATAACGAAAATGATTTAAAAGTTATTGTTAAAAATTCCGATAAAGCAGGGGATTGGGCTGTTCCTGCAATTTCTGCAATGACCTCACTTAAATGCGTAAGCTTTGAAAAGGAGATGGTCGCTTCCGACATGAAACGTTCCGACTTCTTTTACGAGCTTCCGGAGGAGCTTATTGCCCAGACTCCCATAGAGCCGAGAAATCACTCCCGTATGCTTAAAGTAGACCGTAAAACGGGGGAAACGGAGGATTCCCATTTCTATAATCTATGCGATTATCTTAAAAAGGGTGATCTGCTTGTTATGAACGATTCACGTGTCCTCCCTGCAAGACTTTTCGGAGTAAAGGACGGCACAGGTGCAGTAGTTGAATTTCTTCTGCTGGAACAAAAGGGGGACAAGCTTTGGGAAACTCTTGTCCGTCCCGGAAAAAAAGCAAAGCCGGGGGCGAAATTTTCCTTCGGGGAAGGCAGGCTCAGAGCGGAGGTTCTTGAAACAGTAGAAGAAGGAAACCGTATCGTGAAATTTGAGTGTGAAAGAAACTTTTTTACAGTTTTGGAGGACATAGGACAAATGCCGCTGCCTCCCTACATTACGGAAAAGTTAGAGGACAAGGAACGGTATCAGACGGTGTATTCCAAGGAATTGGGTTCTTCCGCCGCACCGACAGCGGGACTGCATTTCACTGAGGAAATGCTGGAGGATTTAAAAAGCAGGGGAATAAACCTCGCCTATGTGACGCTCCATGTTGGATTGGGGACTTTCCGTCCGGTAAAGGAGGAGCGTGTCACAGATCACAAAATGCACAGCGAGCATTACTTCATGCCAGAGGAGACAGCGGAGCTTATCCGCCGTACAAAAGCTGAGGGAGGACGGGTCATTGCCGTGGGAACGACGTCATGCCGGACGCTGGAAAGCATTGCGGAAAAATACGGTGAAATAAAGGCTTGCAGCGGATATACCGATATTTTTATATATCCCGGATTTGAATTTAAAGTCCTTGACGGGCTTATAACTAATTTCCATCTGCCGGAAAGTACGCTGATAATGCTTGTGTCCGCATTTATGGGATATGAGAACACCATGAACGCATATAAAAAGGCGGTTGAAGAAAAATATCGGTTTTTCAGCTTCGGCGATGCTATGCTGATATTGTAAAGGAGATCAAATGATGAAAGATATTTGCAGTTCAATTCTTAAACTTATCTCTAATACCGGGATAGCTGTTGTTGGCATAGACGGATTAGGCGGTGCAGGTAAAAGTACCGTTTCGGAAAAGATTTGTTCCGAAATTGAGCAAAATAATGTACACACTATTTTGCTGCATATTGACGATTTTATCAATGTAAAAGCAGTCAGATATAATTCTGCATATCCTGAATGGCAATGTTATTATGATTTACAATGGAGATATGATTATTTCAATAAAATAATAAATCAATTTGAAAACAAAATAAATAACAGTATTGAAATTGAATTGTATGATAAGGACAACGATTGTTACTTTACAAAAAAATATGACGTAATTGAGAAAACGGTTATTGTTGTAGAAGGGATATTTCTGCAAAGAAAAGAATTACAGGGGAATTTTGATTATATGATTTATATTGATGTTCCCGAAGATGTAAGAATGACAAGAGTATTGAAACGCGATACATATATAGGTAATGAGCAGCAGATAATTGATAAATATGAAAACAGATATTTTCCTGCTGAACGAAAATATTTTAATGAGTATCATCCCGAACGGTCAGCAGATTTTGTTATTGGTGAGTAATATGAATCTTGAATGGATATTCTTTGATGTGGGGAACACGTTATATGACGAAAAAATTTCTGAATATGAAAGGATCGTCTCATTGATCGAAAAAAGTAAGTGTGACATTTCTCCCGATAAATTTATTAAACAGATGGAGTGCGGTGCAGCTTCTTATGCAGTCTCTCCGTTTACTTATGCAAGAGAACATCTTGGTATCACAGCCGATCATCCATATTCCAGCGAAAAGGAAGTACTGTTTGATGGTGTGTATGATGTGCTACATAGTCTTTCAGGAAAATATAAGCTTGGCATTTTAGCCAATCAGCCATCAAGTACTCTTGAAAGATTAAAACGTGATGGAATATATGATTTTTTTGATATATGCTTATTATCAGAAACAGAAAATATGTTTAAGCCCGACATAGCATTTTTTGAATATGCAATAAAGAAATCCGGTTGCAGTCCGTCAAAAATTGTTATGGTGGGCGACAGACTTGATAATGATGTAATGCCTGCAAAAAAATCAGGAATGAAAACTGTATGGATCAGGCAGGGACTTCACTCTGTACAAAAACCTTTAAGTGATGAATATGCTCCCGATTGGGAAGTAACTTCTGTTCGGCAATTATTTTTTTTAGTAAACAGTCATTTTTAATTTTTATTATAATGGAGGATTTTTATGGAACTTTCAGTATTTTTTAAAAGTATAATTGATATGGACACCTCTGCGGTGGTGATATGCAACCTTGAACATGACATTGTTTATATGAATCCGGCAGCGGCGGAAAGGTACAAAAAGCATGGAGGTTATGAGCTTATGGGAAAATCCCTGCTGGACTGTCATACTCCTGCTGCAAATGAAAAAATAAAACAAGTGGTGGACTGGTTCTTAAAAAGTGCTGACAATAACAGGGTCTACACTTTTTACAACCCAAAGGAAAACAAGGATGTTTACATGATCGCTCTAAGGGACGACAGCGGAAAGCTTGTCGGATATTACGAAAAGCACGAATACCGGAATCGTGAGACAATGGAATTTTACGATATGAAATAATTGAAAGGAATTAATGTATGTACACACTTTTAAAACAGGAAGGCAAGGCAAGACGGGGAAAATTTGAAACAGTGCACGGGATTTTCCAGACCCCATGTTTTATGAATGTGGGAACAGCTGCTGCAATAAAAGGGGGAGTGTCCTCCCTTGACCTGAAAGAGCTTAAATGTCAGGTGGAGCTGTGTAATACCTACCATCTCCATGTGCGTCCCTCCGACAAGGTGATAAAGGAAATGGGCGGTCTTCATAAGTTCATGAACTGGGACAAGCCTATCCTTACCGACAGCGGAGGATTTCAGGTGTTTTCTCTTGCTAAGCTGCGGAAAATCAAGGAGGAAGGGGTATATTTTAACTCCCATGTTGACGGACGAAAGATTTTTATGGGTCCTGAGGAAAGTATGCAGATACAGTCCAATCTTGCGTCTACGATAGCAATGGCGTTTGACGAGTGCGTGGAGAATCCTGCTTCCCATGAATACAGCAAAAATTCCTGCGACAGGACTGTCCGCTGGCTTGTGCGATGCAAGGAGGAAATGGAAAGGCTCAACGCTTTACATGATACCATAAATAAAAAGCAGCTTCTGTTCGGAATTAATCAGGGCTGCACATATGAGGATCTGCGTATCAGTCACATGGAGCAGATAGCTGCTCTTGACCTTGACGGTTATGCTATAGGAGGTCTTGCTGTTGGTGAGCCTACCGAGGAAATGTACCGCATAATTGACGCTGTTGAACCTGTCATGCCAAAGGAAAAAATACGTTACTTAATGGGTGTGGGAACTCCCTCCAACATAATTGAAGCGGTTGCAAGGGGAGTTGATCTTTTCGACTGTGTAATGCCCAGTCGTAACGCACGTCATGCTACGGTATTTACATGGAGCGGAATTATGCACGCATCCAATCAGTGTTATGAAACTGATCCGCTGCCTCTTGACCCGGAATGTGACTGTCCCACCTGCCGTAATTTTTCAAGAGCGTATATCCGTCATCTTTTTAAGGCGAACGAACAGCTTGCGGGCAGACTTGCGGTAATGCACAATCTGTATTTCTATAACACTCTTATGGAAAAGATCCGGGAGGCTCTTGATGAAGGTCGGTTCGCAGAGTTCAGGGAGAAATATTCCTCTCTGCTGGCTTCGCATTTATAAAGCAACAATTTTTATCAATCCTGCTGAAATTATATATGCTAAAATAAATTATGTGTGTTTCTGATTACACATGGCATTATGATTTATGGAGGTATTAAAATGCATAAAAACGGAAAGTGGGCAAAGCAAATTATTTCTTTACAGGATGAAGAAGGCAAGTGGGGATATTTTCATTCCATGTCTAAGTTTTCTGATTCTCCCATCACAACGGAGCAGGCACTACGGCGTCTTGAACGTCTGGGATACACTATTGAAGATGAATGTATACAGAAAGCGGTCAGATATATGAATGACTGTCTGACGGGTAAAAATAATATTCCGGACGGCAGAGAAAAGATACACGACTGGGACGTTTTCACTTCGTTGATACTTTCCGCATGGATAAGGAGATTTACAGGGGATAATCCGGACGCAAACAGGGTTGCAAAGCAGTGGGGGGACGTTGTTTCAGCAGCATTTGCAGGCGGAACATATAACCATGATGAGTATGTCACCGCATATCGCGACATAATAAAGCCCAATGGTGGAAGGCTTGTAAACTTTCTAAATTTTTATCCCATCTCCATTGTCAGCGATCTTCTGGACGAAAAAACAGAGTTCGCAGCTATTGACTACATTTTAAGCGGCGACAATGGTATATATTACATATATGACGGAAAAATTTCCGTACCGCCTAAGATATTTGAAAGCAGGGAATCGAGCCGCTATCTTGCGGCAGTGGAGCTTCTTACAGGGTATAAGCAGTCCGGACACAAGCTGAATTTCGTAATTGACTGGCTGAATGATAACAGAAATGAAAACGGAAAATGGGACATGGGGAAGTCAGTCAACGATAAAATGTATTTTCCTCTTTCCGACGACTGGCGAAAAAAAGAGACCCGTGAGGCGGACTGTACGGAACGAATAACAGGATTAATAAAAAAATTACAGGCAGATTGAGCCTGTAATTTTTTTAGCATATTAGTATTTATTTCCGTAAAATTTTTTTGCTTTGTCAGTCTGTTCAGATACAAAATCTGTTTTGGCAGAGGTATATCCGTCTCTGTTGTGCTCAAACCTTTTCCAAAGGGACAGCTTCAATTCTTCATATTGTTTTGCTAATAATGGGTTATCGTTCATATAATCGCGAAAGTAAAGCTCATCGTTATCTCCCAAATATCTCAGGTGAAGATGAAATACTTTTTCGGCAAATCCTTCGCTTGTATACCCCATATTAAATGATTTTCTGTTTTCCTGCTCTGACATACATATGTAACCGTTCTGAACGAGAATTTGTTTAACACTTTCCATTGACATAGACGTAGGTAATTCAACGAGAATGTCGATAATTGGCTTTGCCCATATATTATTGATCGATGTACTTCCAAAATGACTGATCCTTATATCGCCCGATGGTAAAACACCGATAAGTCTTTTTTCTTCTTCAGCATACCATTTCGTCCATTCTTCATTATGCTCGGTCAGAATTATGGGAAACAGCTCCCATAATTCTTCTAATGTCATATCTGACAATGATTTACCCATATATATCCTCCATTAAATTACGAACTGTATGGTAAACGTAATTTTATGAATCAATTACAGCAATTCCAATGCTCTTTTATATAACGGATCAAAATCACAGCCACAGCTGCCGCATTCTTTGTCTGCTTGCTGTATTGCAGAAATAAGAGCGTCCTTATCTGCTTTTCCGTCTAACCACTTTTGTGCCGGTACAGAAATCAGATCCCAACCTGATTCAGCAAACTTTTCCATAATGACTTTTAATTCTTCCATAATAACATTCCTTTCAAAATTACTAAACTATTTTAATTTTTTACGCATAACAAGCTTTGGAGCATTGTGTTCGGTAGAACCGATCTCGTACAATTGGGCAAATCCCAGCTTTTTATATAATCCTGCCGGTCCCATGAAATCAAGCTCTGTGTTTATAAATTCCTTATTAGGATATGCTTCGACAAAATCAAAGCCGTCCTTTTCTGCATCCTCGCAAACCTGTCTGAGCAGCATTTCTGAAACTCCTTTTCCTCTCATTTCGGGAGAAACACAAAAGCAGAATACCGACTTGACTTTTACATCCAGAGCATCTTTATGAACAGCTCCCATAGACATCTTCCAGCAGAAAGAAACATAGCAATCAGACTTTGTGTTTGCATTGCACCATCCTACTGCCTTATCGTCACAATAGGCAAGGTATCCCTGAATGCTGCCATTGTTGATATATTTTACTGCTAAGCTTCTTCTTTCTTCAACAGTTCCATAGCTCTCACCTTCAATGTCTGTGCTGCTCCACCAGATGCAATAGCACTTATGCTCTTCCTTACCCGTAGCGTGAGGAGTTGTATCAAAAAAGTGTGTATAATCCTCCGCTAATTCCGGAGTTAGTTTTTTGATTATGATATCCATTTTCATATCCCTCTTGTCATTTTTAATTCCAATTTTCTGTAAGTTGCTACATAAAATAATACCATAAAGTACCCCAAAAGTCAATCTGAATTAAAAAACTAAAATTTAATTAATTTTTCTAATAAATTGTTGAAATCTTCTGAAATATATGGTATACTAATAAATAGTTTTGTTTGGAGGCTTTTTATGAAGCTCATTATTTTTGATTTAGACGGAACTCTTGTGAATTCCCTTGAAGACCTTGCAGATGCGGCAAATTACGCTATGAAGCATTTCGGATACCCTGTTCATCCCACGGAAGCTTTCAGATATTTTGTGGGAAACGGAATCCCAAAGCTTATTGAGCGGTGTCTGCCTGAAAATGAACGTTCCCCGGAGCGCATTGAGGAGGTCAGGGAGGTTTTCAGTGAATACTACAATGTACATTATGCGGACAAGACCCGTCCATACGATGGTATCCCTGAGCTGCTGGACAAATTAAAAGGGGAGGGCGTAAAAACGGCGGTGGCGTCTAACAAATCCGACGATTTTACCCGCAGCATAACAGACAGCTTTTTTAAGGGAAGACTTGACATGGTGAGAGGAAGCAGGGAGGGCGTTCCCAGGAAACCGGCTCCGGATATTGTTTTTGACATTATGAAGGAGCTTGGCGCTGACGCTTCTGATACATATTTCGCAGGAGATTCCAATGTGGATATGTACACCGCTAAGAATGCGGGAGTTACGGCTATAGGATGCTTATGGGGATTCCGTACAAGGGAGGAGCTTCTTGAAGGGGGAGCGGATCACCTTGCTAAAGAGCCGGGGCAGATTTTCGATTTATTAGGAAACTAAATTATTTGAAAAGGAGAAGTGAATATGAACTACAGCATTAAAGAGGTCGCAGAAAGATTAAAGGGACTGCGTGATATTCTCGGCATTTCCGAAGCTGAAATGTGTGAAAAGACAGGCTGTTCCCCGGAGGATTACGCTCTTATTGAAAAGGGCGAAAAAGATTTTTCAGTAACATTTGTTTATAAGTGTGCGGAGATCTTCGGAGTTGATATTATTGAGCTGCTTACCGGAGAGAATCCCAAGCTGAAACGCTACTGCGTTGTAAGAAAGGGTACAGGACTTCCTGTAAAGCGCCGTGAGGGCTTTGAGTATCAGCATCTTGCATATCTTTTCAAGGATAAGAAGATCGAACCGTTCCTTGTTATTGCTCCCTACTCAGAGGAGGAGCAGGACAAGCCTATTTCTCTGTCTGTTCATGAAGGTCAGGAGTATGACTACATCCTTTCCGGTTCACTGAAAATCGTTATTGACGGCAAGATCAAGGTTCTTGAACCGGGCGATTCCATCACCTACGATTCAAGCGCACCTCATGGAATGATCGCTACCGGCGGCGAAAAGTGTGAGTTTCTTGCCATACTTATCAAATAAATATCAGGAAAGTAAATATCAGGAGGGATTTTCAAAATGGATATGAATGATTTTTATAAAAGATTTCTGACAGATACCTTTGACAGCAATGGAACTCTCACAAATATCGAGTTTCACGTTCCCGAAAACTTCAATTTCGGATATGATGTAATTGACGAGATCGCTAAGCTTGACCCTGACCGCCGTGCTATGGTATGGGTAAACGAAGAAGGGGAGGAGCACATCTTCACCTATTCCGAGCTTATGAAAAAATCCAACCAGACAGCTAATATGCTTCTTTCTCACGGCATTAAAAAGGGAGACAAGGTGCTGTCCGTTTTAAAGCGTCACTATCAGTTCTGGTTTCTTACAATTGCGCTTTGCAAGATCGGTGCGATAATTATTCCCGCTACAAATCAGCTTATGAAAAAGGACTACACATACCGTTTCAATGCTGCTGATGTTAAATACGTAGTTGCTACCGCTGAGGGCGAGGTTATTGAGCATATTGAGGAAGCTCTTAACGAGTACGGAAAAATCTCCGAAAAATTTGTAGTCCGCGGCGACAGAAACGGCTGGATTTCCTTTGATAAGGAGATCGAAAATTACCCCGACACCTTGGAGCGCATCGAAAATAATGTCAATGACGATATGCTGCTTTACTTCACAAGCGGAACAACAGGCTATCCTAAAATGGTGCTCCACAGCCATTATTATGCTATAGGTCATATCCAGACCGCTAAGCACTGGCACAACATTATGGACGACACCCTCCACTTTACGATCTCCGAGTCAGGATGGGGAAAATGTATGTGGGGCAAGATGTACGGTCAGCTTACATGTGCGGCAGCAATTTTCGTGTATGATTTTAACCGCTTCCATTCAGCGGATATTCTCCAGAAGATCCAGGATTACAAGGTAACTTCACTGTGCGCGCCTCCTACAATGTTCCGTATGTTTATTAAAGAGGGTATCGAGGGTTATGACCTTTCCAATCTCAAATATTCAACAATCGCAGGAGAGGCTCTCAATCCTGAGGTTTACAACAGATGGCTTGAATACACCGGTCTGAAACTGATGGAAGGCTTCGGACAGACTGAAACAACTCTCGTTATAGCAAATCTCCCAGGAATGGAGCCTAAGCCCGGCTCAATGGGCAAACCCACTCCGCTTTATAATGTTGATATTGTTGACGAGGACGGAAATTCACTTCCTGCCGGTGAGACCGGAGAAATAGTTGTCCGCACACATGAGGGTCCCAATATTGGTATGTTCAAGGAGTATTATAAAAATCCTGAGGAGACACAGAAGTCCTGGAACAACAATATGTATCACACCGGTGACACCGCATGGCGCGATGAGGACGGCTACCTCTGGTACGTAGGACGTACCGACGACGTTATCAAGGCTTCCGGATACCGTATCGGACCATTCGAGATCGAAAGCGTCCTTATGGAACATCCCTCCGTTCTTGAAGTTGCTGTAACCGGTGCGAAAGATCCCATCAGAGGTCAGGTTGTAAAGGCGACTATCGTTCTTACAAAGGACTACAAGGACAAGGGTGACGAAAAGCTTATTAAGGAATTGCAGGACTATGTAAAGAAAAACACTGCTCCTTACAAATATCCAAGAATCGTTGAGTTCGTGGACGAGCTTCCTAAGACTATCAGCGGAAAGATCAGACGTGTTGAGATTAGAGACAACGATAATAAATAATTCAGACGAAGGAATCCCCCACTGTAAGGTTGATAACTTTACAGTGGGGGGTGTTTTCATATATGCCGTATATACTGAATTTCCCGAAGCTCTTTTCCGCCAATATTGATGTCCATGTGTCTGCCGCTTTCCGAAAATCCTGCCTTTTCGTAAAATCTCCTTGCATGGGAGTTTTCTTCAAGCACCCATAGGAAAATGTCGTTGAAGCCTATTTCTTTAAGCTGTGAGACAACTGCATCAAGCAGTCTTTTTCCGTATCCCTTGCCGATGTATTCCGGCAGAAGGTAGATGGAAACTATCTCGCCGAAATCGGGAAGCTCCGGAAATCTGGATCTGCAGATGCATGATGTTCCGATATATTGTCCATTCTGAACCACAACAAAATTGTGCATACCCTCCTTGTTGATTCCGGATGCCCAGCGTCCGGCTGGTATACTGTCCAGATAGCTTTGGGGGATAATATTTTTGTATGCAAACTTCCAGCTTTCCTCGTAGATATTGCTTATCAAAAGCCTATCGTCAGATGAGGTGATCGGTCTTATTTCCATTGGTTTATCCTTTCAAATAATAAGCCTCCCAAAGAGCTTTTTCATTGGGAGGCTTGTTTCATTTACAGATCAATTATAATCTTGCCGGCAGAAGTGGGCTTCACTTCGACAGCATCCTTACCGGATACCTTTACCTTGAAAGGCGTTGTTGTATCGGTGTAGGAAACCTCCACCTTGCCGCCGTTTCTTACAGCTGTAAGAGTAAATACCTTCTTAGCGTCAGTGTCGTAGATGTTGCACTCGATGGACTTTCCTTCCTCCGGTTCGTAAATAACGAACTCTGTGTCTTTGAGATAATCATACTCGAAGTTCTTCTCAAAGTTACCGTAAGCAATAATGCTGTTAGGCTTTGCAAGGCAGGGGAGAGAGAAGTAGTCAAACTTTTCATTGTAGAACTTTCCGCCCTCATACTGCTTGCCGGAAATAATATCTGTCCATTTGCCAGCGGGAACATAGAATTCCGCAGTACCCTCGTCGTTGAAGATCGGAGCGATAAGGATATTGTCTCCGAACATATACTGACGGTCAAGGTTAAGGCATACAGGGTCGTCTGCGTAGTCGATGACCATAGCTCTCATCATAGGAACGCCCACTGTGGAGGTCTTGACAGCCTGTGACCAGATATAAGGCATGAGCTTACCTTTCAGCTTTGTAAAGAAGCGGAGGACGTCAACGGACTCCTCGTCAAAGAGCCAGGGAACTCTGTAGGAGCTGTTTCCGTGGAGACGTGAGTGTGAGGAGAACAGTCCGAATGCAGCCCATCTCTTGTAAATATCGGGAGTAGCTGTTGCCTCGAAACCGCTCATGTCGTGGCTGAAATATCCGAAGCCGGACAGACACAGTGACAGACCGCCTCTGAGAGTTTCCGCCATGGAGGTGTATTCTGCCGAGCAGTCTCCGCCCCAGTGAACAGGGAACTGCTGTCCGCCTGCTGTTGCGGAACGGGCAAACAGACAAGCCTTGTTTTCTCCGTAATATTCTTTCAGTACATTGAATACGGTTTTATTATAAAGGTATGTATAGTAATTGTGCATTGCGATAGGGTCGGAACCGTCGTAATACTTTACCTTTGTTGGGATTCTCTCGCCGAAGTCTGTCTTGAAGGCGTCAACGCCCATTTCACAGAGGGCTTTCAGCTTGGAAGCATACCACTCGCAGGCTGCGGGATTGGTGAAGTCCACAAGAGCCATACCAGGCTGCCACATATCGCACTGGAACACGCTTCCGTCAGGATTCTTGATAAAGTAACCGTTTTCCTTGCCCTCGTCAAAGAGCTTGGAGCGCTGTGCAATGTAGGGATTGATCCATACGCAGATCTCCAGACCTCTGTCCTTGAGACGTTTCAGCATTGCGGGAGGGTCGGGGAACTGACGCTTGTCCCATTCAAAGTTACACCATTCAAATTCCTTCATCCAGAAGCAGTCGAAGTGGAATACCTGGAGAGGAATGTCACGCTCTGCCATGCCGTCAATAAAGGACGTAACGGTCTCCTCATCATACTTTGTGGTAAATGATGTGGTAAGCCAGAGGCCAAATGTATATGCTGGAGGAAGCGCGGGCTTTCCTGTAAGGGAGGTGTAGTTTGAAAGCACCTCCTGCAGATTTTCTCCGCCGATCATGAAGTATTCAAGATGCTCTCCGGGAACGGTAAAGGAAACCTTTGAAACTGTATCGGAAGCGACTTCATAGGAAACCTTGTCCGAGCTGTTTACAAAGACGCCGTAGCCTCTGGAGGAAACATAGAAAGGAATACATTTATAGGACTGTTCGGAGCAAGTTCCTCCATCGGAGTTCCATGTTTCAACTGACTGACCGTTTTTTACAAATGTGGTGAACTTCTCGCCGAAGCCGTAGATGTTTTCACCTACAGAAAGAGTAAGCTGCTCACGCATATAGGTGCTGCGCTCGTCCTGAGGATAGCTCCAGAAGGTATCGTCCTGTGAATGTGCAAGACGGCTGGAAACTCTGAACTGATTTTCGTTTATTACAGTAGTAGCTCTCCATGAGCCTCCGGTAAGCTTTTTGTCTTTATAATAGTACTGGATGTTCCAGTTCCATTTGCCTATTGTTACCCTTGTATCTCCGGAGATAAGCTCCCAGTATTCAGCTTCTTCCTTGATAGTGGGAGTGTAGCTGTGGTCTTCGGTAAGCTCAAACTGAGGCATATTGTCAAGAGTACCCTTGTAGTGGTCGATGGTCACCTTGATAACGTCCTTCTGTGTTGATGAAAATGTAACGTCCAGAACCGGACCTCCAAGGGTCATACCTCTGTTCTGAATGTAATTAGTAGGTGCAAGAACATTAATTGAATTTTTGCCGGCAGTGATCTCATACGCCTGGGAGGCATAGTTTACTTCATAACCGCGTTTATTAAGCCAAAAACCGTCTGCAAACTTCATAGTGTAAAACTCCTTTACTATGTAATTGTACTAAGGTAATACCACACAAAGAATGTCGGTATTGTTTCAATTGTACAACATACACATAAAAATTTCAAGGGGTTTGGAAATTTTTATTATTTGTTCATATTTTATAACCAATTGTTGGAATACAAGCCCTCTATACAGAATATAAATGTGTTAGCAGTTGAAGTTTCGTAGGGCTAAGGAGATACTTCCTGCCGCTTGCTTACAGGGCTTTGTATCAACACGCCCTAATATCTGATAGGAGGAATTTAATATGGACTTTAAAGTAAACAGGGAAGAGATCGTTTCAGCGGAGGTCATATTCGACGACACACAGGAACAGTCTGTGGAGCTCGATTATGTGCTTCCCGATTATTTTCCCGAAATATTCAAGATAATCAAATGCATCACCACACCCAAGATCTTATCCTATAACGTCAGCGGAGACAGGCTTACCTATGAAATGGCTGTCTGCATACGTGTCCTGTATTGCAGCGAAAACAGCGGAGCAGTACATTCTGTCGAACAGAAGCTGAATTACACAAAGACTGTGGATTTCGGCAAAAACGGGTCAAATCCCAGAGTGTGCATAACTCCCAAGGTGGACTATATAAATTGCCGGGCGGTAAATTCCCGCAGGATAGACATTCGCGGAGCAGTCTCAATAAAAGTCAAGCTTACCGATCTTGACAAAAAGGAGGTTATCTGCGACGCTTTCGGCGGAAATATCCAGCTTAAAAAGATGCCGGTCACATATCCGTCAAACAGACTTTACACCACAAAGCGCATAACCGTTACAGAGGAATTTGACCTTGGTATGTCTAAGCCTCCTATCGTGAATATACTCCGCAGCGATGCGGTAATTGCTTCCGGAGATAAAAAGGTCATCGCAAACAAGATGATAGCTAAAGGCGAGGTATACATAAATATGCTGTACAGCTGCCGTAAGGACGGCAATGACAGCATTGAGGCGATGCAGTTCACTCTGCCATTTTCACAGATAGTTGATATGGAGGGGGTAGACGAACGCTTTGTTTGCTCAGCCGACTCGGAGATAATCTCCTGCGATATTGAGCCTCGTTCCGATGGTGATGGAAACGCTAAAATAGCGGAGTGTTCGGTATCCATTCTGATAACCTGTTCAGCATACCGGACAGCTGCCGCAGAGCTTGCTGTTGACGAATATTCCACCATGTACAAGACGGAAAGTCAGAAGTCCGATATTAAGATTGAGCTTCCTCCGCAGCAGATAAACGCGTCCTGTGTTGCAAAGGCTTCTATAGACTATAACGAAGGAGGCATAAGCTGTATTTACGATGTATGGTGCAGTATCAATGGTGTGACCGCTAAAACCGACACTGAAAATAATCAGATAGTCATAAGCGGAAACGCTGTATACTGTGTGATGGCACAGAACAGCGAGGGAGAGCCTGTACTGCTTGAAAAGGAAGAACCGTTCTCCACAAATGTTCCGGCTGATGACCTTAGTGACCTTTCTTCTGTGGACATAAAGATCGTTCCGGTATCCTGTTCCTATAACCTTGCCTCTGATAACAGCATCGAAGCCAAGACGGAGCTAAAAATTACAGGAACTGTCACGGCCGCTGTCAGCGTATGTGCGATAACTGATATTGCGGTGGATGAAAACGAACCTGTCAAGAAAAGCGGAGATTACGCTCTTAAGCTTTATTTTACAGACGAAAACGAAGACCTGTGGGAGATCGCAAAGAAATATGGCACCTCCGTTTCGGCAATTATGGAGGAAAATGAAATCGAAGAGGATATAATTTCCGGCAAGGGAATGATATTGATTCCAATTGTTTAACAGGAGGTAAAGGAAATGAATAATAATGATATTTACTGCGATATAGCAAAGCGTACAGACGGGGACATCTACATTGGCGTGGTGGGACCCGTCCGTACAGGAAAATCCACTTTTATCAAGAAGTTCATGGAGCAGCTTGTTATCCCAAACATAGCAGGGGAGTACCGTCGGGAGCGCGCTGTTGACGAGCTTCCCCAGTCTGCTGCCGGAAAGACTATCATGACCACAGAGCCTAAGTTTATTCCGGAGGAAGCTGCGGAAGTTACCATAGGAGAAAAAGCCCGGTTCAACGTTCGGATGATAGACTGCGTGGGATACATCGTCCCCAGCGCTATAGGTTACATTGAAGATGAAGCTCCCAGAATGGTTGCAACTCCCTGGTTTGAGGAGGAAGTCCCCTTTGCAATGGCTGCGGAGGTTGGCACTCAGAAAGTTATACAGGATCACTCCACCATAGGTCTTGTTATCACCACTGACGGAAGTATCTCCGACATTCCCAGAGAGGAATACGAGGAAGCAGAGCAGCGGGTAATTGACGAGCTGAATTCCATTAATAAGCCATTCGTAGTGCTGCTTAACTGTATGTATCCCGATTCCGCCGACTCAAAGCGTCTTGCTTCCGAAATGACGGAAAAATACAGCACTCCAGTTATTCCTGTCAACTGTGTTGACCTTGAAGAAGAGGATATCAACTATATTTTGAAGCAGGTGCTGTATGCTTTCCCTGTGAAGGAAATAAACATCTGTATGCCTAAGTGGATCACCGGTCTTGCAAAGGGACACTGGCTCAGAAATGACATCTTCGGAGCAATAAGAGCGGCGGCAGAGGACGTAAAATTTGTCCGGGACATAGAGGGCATTGCGGAAAAGATCTCCGACGGAGAGAATATAAATCGTGCCTTTATTGTTGGTATCGACCTTGGAAAGGGCAGTGCGGAGGTCTGTGCGGAGCTGAAAAACAATCTGTTCTACAAGATACTTGGCGAGGAGACCGGAATAGAGATCGCCGGCGAAAGCGACCTTATGCCTCTGCTTAAAGAGCTTACTGCCATCAAGAGCAGGTATGAGAAGATCGAGAACGCCATCAACGAGGTGGAGGCAACCGGTTACGGCATCGTTATGCCTACTATTGACGAGCTGTCCCTTGAAGAGCCGGAGATCGTAAAGCAGGGCGGCAAATACGGAGTGCGCCTGAAAGCATCTGCGCCGTCTATACATATGATGAAAGCGGACATCGTTACCGAGGTAAGTCCCATTGTGGGTTCGGAGAAGCAGTCCGAGGAGCTGGTGATGTATCTTCTCAAAGAGTTCGAGGAGAGCCCTCAGAAGATATGGGAGTCCAACATTTTCGGAAAGTCCCTGCATGAACTTGTGAACGAGGGACTTCACAACAAGCTTTACCGTATGCCGGTGGACGCACGTCTCAAATTGCAGGAGACTCTCGAACGTATTATCAACGAGGGCTGCGGAGGACTTATCTGTTTTATTCTATAATACATTAAAAGCCTGAGACGGGGAAGCCCCGGAATACAATCCCATTGTGCGCCCAAAATATAAATAACACAGATTATGGATAATAGTACCATCAGC
>JAFLUJ010000045.1 GCA_022511485.1 Oscillospiraceae bacterium
CTTTGGCGGGGTCGAGGGGCAGAGCCCTCGCCGCCGTCCGCAGACGGCGGAACTCCCCTTAGCAAGCGCTCCGCAAGGGTGTGAATATGCCGAACGGCAAAGCCGTTCGCCTGCGAGTTTTGCTTCGCAAAACATCGCACGAGGGGACGCCCTGCAAGAGAGGGCGTCCCCTGCCAGAACAATAGCACTATGTCTTGAAAACAGTCCAGCGGACTGTTTTCAACGAAACATAATCCGCTTAGGAGTTGTATTTGTTCATCGCCTCATCAGTCTTCCCCTTTACCATCAGCTCCAGAGAAGCCACCGCCTTTTCCGCCGCCTTGTCCATAAGCTCCGATTCCTCCTTGTTGAAATGGGACAGCACCCACGCCGCAAGGTCGTAATCCTTGTGAGGTTTTTTCCCCACGCCTATTTTTATCCGGGGGAATGTGTCAAACCCGGTGAGATATATTATGGATTTCATTCCGTTGTGTCCCCCGTCCGAGCCTTTCCGCCGTATGCGGATAAAGGAGGGTTCAAGACTTATATCGTCATAGCATATTATGACCCGTTCAGCGGGGATCTTGTAAAAGTTCATGGCTTCCACAACAGCTTCGCCGCTGTTGTTCATAAAGGTGGTTGGCTTCATGAGAAGGCAGGAGACCCCTCCCACGTCCGCAATTGCGGTCAGAGACTTGAATTTCAGTTTCTTGACGGGGACGTTCAGTTTCCCCGCCAGCTTGTCGATGGTCATAAATCCGGCATTGTGACGGGTGTTATCATATTTCTCCCCCGGATTTCCCAGACCCACGATGATGTATTCGGGTTTACCGACAGGCTCGGAGGATTCTCTTTCCTTGCTTAGTTTATCGAATATGTCGAAGATGCTCATTTTTGTGTTCCTTTCTGATTCTTTCTAAAGTGCAATAACCTCTCCATCGGGTGATGGAGAGGTAGAAGTTTCTTTTTAAACTTAAAGAATTTTTATTAATTAAGAGCCTATAATTTTCTGTATTTCATCATCAGACATACCTAATGACTTCATTCTGGCAGCTATTTCTGCTTCTTTTTCGGCTCTGCCTTTTGCCATACCTTTTGCCATACCTTTTGCCTCTCCCTCTTCCCTTGCTTCTTCAAGAAGAGTGGCTTCATCATGCAAAGCCTTTTCCCTCATACGGATAAGCTCTCTTGTGCGCTCGTCGGCGCTCATTTTATATACTGCCTGTATGCCCTTTTGGATACCGGTCACATTTGTGTTTTCCAACATATCGAACGCCTCCTTATCATCTGCTTTGATAAATTGCAGCCATAATTCCTTACGTGTGCTTTTGTCAATATTCAGTGGGACTTTTTTCAGTTCAAAGAAGTGTATCGCCATCTTGTCGGTAAGCTTGTTGTCGTGTTCTATGTCCCATACTCCGAATTCTGAATGGTAATCCTCATGTTCAAAAAGATCAAAGTCCACTATGGTTATTGCTATGCACGGACATAACTTTTTATAAGATTCCCCGCTGTCAAGCTGTGAGGAGTACATCTTGGACCAGTAAAGCAGTATCCTGTCGCCGAAGCTCTTTTCTGACCGCACCTGCATCTCTACATTGATGAATTTTCCGCCAAGGTCAAGCAGCAGATCAAGGCGATAATACTTTTCTCCGATACTTTCCGGAAGAATATCCGGATTCAGCACCTTGATACTCTTTATTTCCTCCATAGGAATATCCAGCATATCGGATATGAACTCTGTGAGTATGTCTATGTTTTCAGCAAAAAGCTTTTTAAAAACTATATCAAGTTTTGCAGATACAAGCTTGTTATCCATAGACCTTCACTTCCTTGATCATATTATATCATAATTCCGGAAATTTTGAAAAACGGGACATCATCATGTATTGAACAGCGGAGAGATCGGTCTGTCAGCGTAGATCCTCTCTATCGCCTGTGCAAATACGGGAGCGCAGGGCAGGACGGTTATCTTGTCGATGCGTTTCTCCTCCGGAAGTGCGATAGTGTCAAGCAGTACAAGCTCCTTGATAACACTGTTCTGTATCCTCTCAATAGCAGGACCGGACAGCACACCGTGAGTTGCACAGGCATAGACCTCGCTTGCCCCTCCGATGTCAATGATCGCCTTTGCAGCATTGCAGAGAGTTCCCGCCGTGTCTATCATATCATCTACAAGAACCACCCTTTTATTCCTTACGTCACCGATAATGTTCATGACCTCGCAGACATTGGCTTTCTGACGTCTTTTATCTACGATAGCAAATGGTACGCTAAGCTTCTGGGCAAAGTTCCTTGCTCTTGTTACAGAACCAAGGTCGGGAGAAACTACCATTACGTCCTCCTTGTCGTTCCCGAACTTATCCACGAAATAGGGCGCAAGGATAGGCACACCAAGCAGGTGGTCAACGGGGATATTGAAAAATCCCTGTATCTGAGGACAGTGGAGATCCATTGAAAGAACTCTGTCCGCACCAGCTACGGAAATAAGGTCTGCAACAAGCTTTGCGGAGATGGGATCTCTTGCTTTAGCCTTTCTGTCCTGACGGGCATAACCCATGTAGGGAATAACTGCTGTGATGCGTCCTGCGGATGCTCTCTTGAATGCGTCGATCATGATGAGAAGCTCCATCATATGGTCGTTTACCGGAGAGCTTGTGGACTGTACCACAAAAACGTCCGAGCCTCTTACGCTTTCCTGAATGGAAACACTTACTTCGCCGTCGGAAAAGGTCACTACCTCGGACTGTCCTACAGGAAGTCCAAGCTGCTTTGCGATCTCCTCCGCTACCTTGGGATTGGAGTTTGCGGTAAAGATTTTGATATCCTTGCCATGCAGATTCATTTTTACATTCCCCTTTACTATATTTACTCACGGAGACCCGCGAATTTTATACAAAGTTTTTGCTGAAACGTTGCAGCTGCTTATCCGTTATATTGGAAATTTTGTGGTCGTCAGGACTAAAATGAAAGGATGTGCTTTTCACCATCTATGAGAATATATGTCTTTGCTCCTGCCTTTACATACATAATGCAGTTATAGTTATTTGAAAAATATATTGGCACCACGTAGTCACCCTTAGCTGTTTTGTTTTCAAGTACATCTACCGAGGCTTTTTCGGGATTAAGTAAATCTACAGACCTGAAAACCGCAATTTCTTTATTATTGATACTGAACCTTCCGTCATACCCTTCCTGCCAGTCCTCGAAGGAGTCCGGATCTGTGTCAATAACACATTCAAACTCAAACTCCACACCTACAAAAGTCACCTTGCCTGTACTGCCTGTGTCAGTCGACCTCATAAAGCCGCCTATACTGCCCTTTGCGTCTTTATTTCCCTCCAGTCCGCCCACATAATTGAAGGGGGACGGGAAAGCTGTCATCCCATTTGAAAGGGTCGATATGTTCAGTATCTTCAGGGTGTTGTTTTTTATAATATCCTGAAGCGTTGCGCCCGTGATCCAATACCAGACACTCAGGTCATCCGCAGCAGAGACACGGTATTTAAACCTTGGCCATAAAAGTGCAGCATTCATAGTGCCGCCGCCGTCACTCCACCCTCTTATTATACAGGGCTTGCTAAGCACAGCTTCCGGTATTTGTTCCTCTTGTATCATACTTTATGACCTCCGCGCAGAAAACGCCGCGCTATTTTTTATTGCGGTTCTTTAACCGTTCTTTGCCGAAGCCCTCCTTGAAATGGAGCTCCCCTCTTTCGATGGCAAGCGCACCGTCGGGAACGTCCTTTGTAATTGTAGTTCCTGCCGCTGTGTATGCGCTGTTTCCGATCTTAACCGGAGAGATAAGGTTTGTATTGCAGCCGATAAAGGCGTTGTCTCCTATAGTTGATCTGAATTTCTTGTCGCCGTTGTAGTTGACCGTCACCACTCCGCAGCCAAAGTTTACATTTGATCCTACGTCAGTGTCACCCACATAGGTAAGGTGGGAAATGGAGGTTCTTTCGCCGATGACCGAGTTCTTGACCTCCACAAAGTCTCCTATCTTGACCCCTGCCATAATGTGGCTGTCGGGACGGATATGGACGAAAGGTCCTATCTTTGCACCGTCGTCGATCTTTGAATCATATGCCTGAACACTGTTAAGCGTGACGTCCTCTCCCACTTCGCAGTTTTCTATCACACAGTTAGGACCGATAACACAGCCCTTTCCGATGACGGTATTTCCACGCAGAATTGTGCCTTGCAGTATCTTCGTACCCGCTCCGATCTTAACATTCCGACCTATGGACACTCCGTCAGTGCAGAGGAACTCCACGCCCTCATCCATAAGACGGTCAATTACCGCATATCTTGCAGTATCGTTGAGCCGGAGAAGTCCATGACGGTCATTTGCGCCCAGAACAACGTCCGGATTAGAGGAAATGTACGCGTCTGCACGCTGTCCCTGATTTATAAGTATATAGACCGAGTCGGTCAGGTAATATTCTCCCTGTGAATTATTGGGCTTTATTTCTCCCAGAGCTTTAATGAGACTTTCCGTCCTGAACCAGTACGCCCCGCTGTTTATCTCCCGGATACGCTTCTGCTCCGAGGTGGCATCCTTTTCCTCAACTATGCCGGAGACGCCGTTGTCTCCCCGGAGGATACGTCCGTAGCCGGTGGGATCTCCCACCTTTGCAGTGATTATCGTGACCGCGTTTCCCTGCTTTTTGTGCTGTTCAAGGGAAGCGGTGATGGTCTCACTGTCAATAAAGGGAGCGTCCCCGCAGAGTATGAGCACATTGCCCTCCAGACGTTCCTTCAGCCAGTCCACAGCCATCATGACCGCGTGACCCGTACCCATCCGCTGGGGCTGGAGGACGGTGGTGTATCTGTCTCCGATGTAATCCTCGATGACTTCTGCGTTATAGCCTTTTACGATACAGAGGTCGGTAAGCTCTGCTTTTTCGCAGGCGCTGACCACCCATTCAAGCATGGGCTCTCCAAGGACTTCAAACATGGGCTTGGGAAGCTCCGACTTCATTCGTTTTCCCTGTCCTCCCGCCAGAATGACGGCACAGTTTTTCTCTGACATAGAAATTGCTCCTACTTAATTTTATTATATAAATTACCTAAAAGGACACAGCATTACATATCTATTATGCCATAAACGGAAAAATTTTGCAAGTAAAATCTGCTCTTTTATCCCGGATTTGGATTTATTGTGCAAAATGCACAAAAAACAAGCAGTAAATTTCCCATCAATCGGTATGGAAAATGGAAATAATATCTGTTATAATATATTTATGACCGTGTGCGCCGTTTTAGAGCAGGCTCTTAGCCTTTCGGCGCAGGGCGGAGTTTAAATTTTAATTTGGAGGTAATACCAATGGCAAAAAAGTATTGTTATCTCTTTTCCGAGGGAAACGCTGACATGAGAGAGCTCCTCGGCGGTAAGGGTGCTAACCTGGCTGAAATGACAAAGATCTTCGGCGCAGACAGAGTACCCCAGGGCTTCACTATCACCACAGAGGCCTGCACACAGTATTACGAGGACGGAAGAAAAATCAATGATGAGATTTTCGCCGAGATCAATGAGTACATCGGTAAGATGGAGGAGATCACAGGTAAGAAATTCGGCGATAAGGAAAATCCGCTGTTGGTATCGGTTCGTTCAGGCGCACGCGCTTCAATGCCCGGTATGATGGATACTATCCTGAACCTCGGTCTTAACGAGGATGTTGTAAATGTAATTGCTGAAAAGTCCGGAAATCCCCGCTGGGCATGGGACTGCTACAGAAGATTTATCCAGATGTATTCCGACGTTGTTATGGAAGTTGGTAAGAAATACTTCGAGCAGCTCATCGACGAGATGAAGGAAAAGAAGGGCGTTACTC
>JAFLUJ010000046.1 GCA_022511485.1 Oscillospiraceae bacterium
GGCGAATCAAAACATTGACTTGTCAATGTTTTGATTTAGGAATAGTATAAATTTCCGGGCGGTGGCATTGACGACGGAGAGAGCCATCTTGATGCTTTGATAAGAGAGGTATCAGAGGAAACGGGATTAATCGTAATACCGGGATCTGTGAAAGAATACGGGGTCGTATTGAGAAAAGAGAAAGGCAAGATCGAAGACTTATTCATTCAGGAGAATTTCTATTACTTCTGTGATGTGGAAGAAGAAGTCTCATGTCAGAAGTTTGATGATTATGAGGCAGAGGAAGAGTTCGTCTTGGAATGGGTCGACCCCAGAGATGCTATAGAAGCAAATCTTTCTGATGATCGTAAAAATAAAGCTCCCGACGCCGAAAGACAACGACATATGCTGGAAAGAGAAGCAAATGTACTTAAGTTGCTGATAGCAGAGGAAAAAATACATTAATTTTAAGTTTGTTTTCGTGTTTTTTATGGAGGTAAGGGTTATGGGTATAACTAAAAGTGAACTTGTCTCTGAAATCAAACCGCTGCTCAAAAATATGAGGTACAAAAAGAGAAATACTACCTGGGTAAAAAAATCCGATGATAATATCAGCATCATGGTCAATATTCAGGGTTCTCAGTATGATAAAGAAGATTTTTACATCAATCTGGGCGTGTATATAAATGACCTCGGCACAAAGGAGATACCGTCAATTTCAGACTGTCACCTGATGGAAAGGGTCAGGGCTGATGTTGATTCTGCACAGATGATGATAAAGGTCGTAGAAAAATGGGAAGACTGGTATGGCACTTGCGATAGAATAAGGGGTAAAATTTCTGAACAGAAAATGCCGATGATGACACAGAAAAATGTTTATGCGTATTTTCTGGTGAAGAAATAAGATGTGGATAAACACAAGTAAGTGTTATTTATATTATATCAAAATCGAAAGGATGATCCCCATGTTTATCAAAGGCTTTACCTACGGTTTCGACGGCAGACGAGGAGCGTATCAGACACCCGAAGCTGCACTGTCAATGGAGCGACTCGCCGCTCTGGGAGGAGACTGGGCGGCTCTGGCGTTTACCGTCCTGCAAGATTCCTTTAGTTCAACACTTATCCGTCCCGATTACCGCTATACCGTCACGGACAAGGACGTTATCACCGCTGTGAACAAGCTTCACGACCTTGGCTTGAAGGTCTGCATGAAGCCTATGGTAAACTGCGCGGACGGCGTCTGGAGAGCTAATATTGCCTTTCCCGAACGTGAGATCGGCGACAAGGACTACTGGAAGGAATGGTTCTCCAGCTACACTGCGTTCCTGTGTCACTATGCAGAGATAGCGGAGGAGATTGGCTGCGAGATGTTCTGTGTGGGCTGTGAAATGCTGGGTACTGAACCTCAGGTGGAGCATTGGAGAAATACCATCTCCGAAGTCCGGAAGCGTTATTCCGGTCCTCTGGTATACAACACCAACCACGGCAAGGAGTTCGGAGTAAAATGGTGGGACGCTGTTGATTACATAGGTACGTCCGCATATTATGGAGTGGGAAAAGTCCCCGGAGACAGCATGGAGAATATGCTCTCCGAGTGGGAAAAGCAGTCCGCCCGTCTTTCGGAGCTTTCCGAAGCAAACGGCGGGAAGCAGATAATCTTCATGGAAATAGGCTGCCGGAGCGCCAAGGGCTGCGCAATGATGCCCTACGATTTCAGCCATAGAGAGTATCCCTATGACGAGGACGAGCAGGCGAATTTCTATGAATCCTGCATGAAAGCAATGTGGGACAAGCCCTGGTTCGCAGGCTTCTTCTGGTGGGACTGGTACACCAAGATACCGGAAAGGCAGCCGGAAATGGGATTCTCCATTGTTGGCAAGAAAGCGGAGCAGGTGGTCAAGGAATGGTATAGAAAGTCCAGACCGTAATAACCAGAAAGAATATTTTGGGAGAAACCATTGCAAAGTCTTTTAAAATATGATATAATGATCCTGCGAGCAAGCTATGCGGTTGAACGCGCTGACGCGCGTTAGGAAAGTCCGGGCATCACAGAGCAGGGTAGCTGCTAACGGCAGCCGAGGGCGACCTTAGGGATAGTGCAACAGAGATATACCGCTATATTTTATATAGCAAGGGTGGAAAGGCGAGGTAAGAGCTCACCGGAGTAATGGAAACATTACTGCCATGTAAACCCTACCCGATGCAACGTCTTTTTGGAGCAGCGTGTTATTATTTGCTCGATAGGCACACTGCCGCGACGGCTTGAGCGTTTCGGCGACGATCCGCCCAGATAGATTTCCGCACACGACAAAACCCGGCTTATCGGCTTGGTCGCATTTTTTTGAAAACAGAAACAGAGGACATAGACCCTATAGGGCGTCTGTCCTCTGTTTTTATCATGTGACGGGTAACAAAAAACCGTCCCTGATAACCAAGGACGGCATGGGTCAAGGCTCAGCCTATGTCCTTATATAGAGAATGATTTTTTACGTGGTCGTGCGAAAAAGAAAACCGCCCTTGACATCCAAGGACGGTCTGCCCGCGGGGGTTTCCCCGATGGCACCCCCGACGAGAATCGAACTCATAACTAACCCTTAGGAGGGGTTTATTATATCCATTTAACTACGGAGGCAGATAATATATAATTATAGCATATCTCAAAGGAAATTGCAAGCATTTTTTTCAAATTAGGGAAATTTCTTAAGAAATCGTACTAATTACTGCGGAAAACATCTAAAGCTTGCTTTTGAACAAGGATATATCGCTTGATTTACAAATAATTCCACAAGAAGATTTCGGGAGTATTCGGGAGCATTCTGGAGAATTATTAAGATTTTTAAAAGCACCGCTTAAAAATAAAAGAAATTTGCAAAAATCTATTGACATTTTAGTGATTTTAGCGTATTATCTAATGTGTATATGTATATCAATGTGAAAGGAACGTGAGGATAGGGTTGAACGACAAGCTCAAGCTTTACGGATTCAATAATCTTACCAAAACTCTCAGCTTCAATATTTACGATATTTGCTACGCCAAAAGCGCCAGAGAGCAGCAGGATTATATTAAATATATCGACGAGCAGTATAACTCAGACCGTCTGACAAAAATACTCTGCGATGTTACGGAGATGATCGGCGCTCATGTGCTGAATATCTCCAAGCAGGACTACGATCCGCAGGGGGCGTCAGTAACGATACTGGTGTCAGATAAGGATATAGAGGATATTGACGAATCCTGCAATATGGGAGCGGTATCTGTCGAAAAGCAGAGCATAGCCGGTCATCTTGATAAAAGTCACCTGACAGTCCATACCTATCCGGAGTTTCACCCGGATAATGAAATAACCACATTCAGAGTTGATATTGACGTTTCCACCTGCGGACAGACTACCCCTCTGAAATCTCTGGACTACCTTATCGGAAGCTTCGATTCCGACATTATAACCATTGACTACCGCGTCAGAGGCTTCACAAGAGACGAACAGGGAAAAAAGCTGTTTATCGACCACGACATAACGTCCATACAGGACTATATAGCATCGGACACTCTCGAAAGATACGACGCGGTAGATGTCAACGTTTATCAGTCAAATATTTTCCATACAAAGATGATGATAAAGGAAATTTTCCTGCAAAATTATCTTTTCAATACAGATACCTATGAGCTTGCTCCTAAAAGACGTCTGGAGATAAACGACGCTCTCAGACGTGAAATGATCGAGATATTCAGCGGAATGAATATATATTAACTAATTAGTGATTTGGTTTAATGATTATAATGAGGTGATATTATGAAAAAAATATTGATGAAAGTTACTGCTGTACTTATTGTGGCTTTGTCGGTCATGAGCTTTGCAGCTTGCGGTAAGGAAACACAGCCTCAGCAGACCGGTATGACTAAGGACCAGGCTGAATCGGTATTGAAGAACTATCTCACTTCAAAAGGCTTTGACGATGACGATTTCCTTGCAGAGGGCAAAATGATGGATCTGGACGGAGTACGGGTATATGCTTTTTCATGGCGTACAAAGGTAAACGAAAACGCTGACAAGCTTTTCGGAACATATGCCGTTTCTCTGGACGGTCTGAGCTTTTATGAGTATCAGTCCGACCGCGAAACATGGATACGCGACATAGCTGCCGACTGGAATAACAACGAAGAATAATGCATCAGGCGGCTTCGGCAGCGTTCCTGAGCCGCCATTCCATTTTGATTTTCACTTCAGGGGGGATCTGCTGTGCCCGATCAGCGCAAAGCGCCTGTTTATGAAGCTCTTTTAAAATACCGGGACGCTCGTATAGTACCATTTGACGTTCCCGGTCATAAGCACGGAAAAGGAAATCAGGAGCTTACTGACTTCCTTGGCAAGAGCTGTCTTTCAGTGGACGTAAATTCCATGAAGCCGCTGGATAACCTCTGTCACCCTACTTCGGTAATAAAGGAATCGGAGGAGCTGGCGGCGGAGGCTTTCAGAGCGGCTTACTGTTTTTTTATGGTGGGAGGAACTACTTCGGCTGTCCAGTCCATGATCCTGTCGGTCTGCAAGGCGGGAGATAAAATAATAATGCCCCGCAACGTGCACAGGAGCGCAATAAACTCCCTGGTTTTAAGCGGAGCACTGCCTGTTTATGTTGATCCGGGAGTAAACGAACAGCTTGGCATACCTCTCGGCATGAGCGCCTCGGAGGTCGAAAAGGCTATTCTGGAAAATCCCGACGCCAAGGCGGTCTTTGTAAATAATCCCACTTACTATGGAGTGTGCTCCGATCTGAAAAAAATCACTGACATCGCCCATAAGCACGGTATGGCTGTCCTTGTGGACGAAGCTCACGGCACGCATTTCTATTTCGGAGACGGACTTCCCATTTCCGCAATGGACGCCGGAGCAGACATGGCGGCAGTCTCAATGCATAAGTCGGGAGGCTCCCTGACCCAGAGCAGCTTTCTCCTTATCGGAGGGAACGCCGTAAACTTCGGCGTGACAGAGGGTCGGGTGCGAGCGGTGATAAATCTCACCCAGACTACCAGCGGATCGTATCTTCTGCTTACCTCTCTGGATATTTCAAGAAGAAATCTGGCGCTCAACGGAAAGGAGATCGTGAAAAAGGTACTGGATACCGCTTCCTACGCAAGGGAGGAGATCGCAAAAATAGGCGGCTATTACGCCTTTGCCGAGGAGCTTATAAACGGCGATGATATATACGATTTTGACAGAACAAAGCTGTCAGTCCATACCAGAGACATAGGTCTTGCCGGAATAGAGGTCTACGATTATCTCAGGGACTGTTACGATATTCAGATAGAGTTCGGTGACATAGGAAATATCCTTGCGTACATTTCCGTGGGAGATATGTGGAAAGACATAGAACGTCTGGTTTCTGCAATGGCAGAGATAAAAAGACGTTTCTCCAAAGACAAGACCGGTATGCTGGAGCATGAATATATTGAACCGAAGGTAGTTCTTTCTCCTCAGGAAGCGTTTTACGGAAATCAGCAGACAGTACCTATCAGTGAAAGCGCCGGACGGATAAGCTGTGAGTTTGTGATGTGTTACCCTCCCGGAATACCCATACTCGCTCCCGGCGAAATGATAACTCATGAGATACTTGACCATATAAGATACTCCAAGGATCGGGGCTGTGTAATGACGGGCACTGAGGACATGGATATAAACAATATTAAAGTGATAGCATAATGTTAGTTATACTAGGCTCTATTGCAAATCAAGCAATGATTTGCAATACCTCTGAGCTTTG
>JAFLUJ010000047.1 GCA_022511485.1 Oscillospiraceae bacterium
CAATGCTGTTACCGATCTTCTGACCGGAATATATAACAGAAACGGCTTCAATCTTTACGCAGAAGAAATATTCCGCACTGCCAAGAGCGGCGGTAAGAAATTTACTGTTATACTTGGAGACATGAACAATCTCAAATATATAAACGACACCTTCGGTCATGTTGAAGGAGATTTCGCAATAAAATCTGCCGCGGAAGCATTCAAAAACGCCTGCAAGGAAAATATGTACTGCTTCAGAATCGGCGGAGACGAATATGTTATCGTCAGCAGCGATATTGAGACTGAAGAAGAGATCGACCAGATCAAAAAATCTGCTAACGATTATCTTAAAAAGATAAATGACAGCGCCAATAAGCCCTACTCCATCAATATAAGCATAGGAGTATTCTCGGATACTGTTGAAAATTATGACTCCAGCGAGAATCCCTTTACCATTGCCGATGAAAGGATGTTTGAAGCAAAGGAAAAATTCAAACGGGAAGAGGGCTTCGACTACAGAAAGATGCGCTCAGCAAATTAAGCCAACACTGCACATTGATTTCCTTAGTGCTATTGGTCAGTATGTACATTCAATCAACAAGCAGATTGTGCATACTGACCAAAATTTTTATATTTCGTCAAAATTGCTTGACAAAGCAAAAGCACAGTTGTATAATTATGATGTTAATTTAATATAATAAATTCGTTGAGCAAAAGTAAGTAACAGATATGCTGATGAATCAGAGAATCCGGCGGCGGTGAGAGTTCGGGTCATAACAGTATCTGCGAATGGATTTGTGAGAAGCAATGGCAAACGGTCTTATGACCCGGTCGTTATGTAAATGACCGGTAATCATAAAGCTCAGTAGTCTGCGCCGATTTCCTGCGTTAGTGGATAGGGTATAACTGCGTGTGCGGCGTACTTGAACTGTTTGTTGAAGTTTTTGCATCCGCTTGTACCCAATAAGGCGGATTTTTTCATGTCTGATTTCACCCAGACAGACATATATCCGCAAAAACGGGTGGCACCACGAGGTTTATCGTCCCGTCTGCTGAAAAATCGGCAGATGAGACGGTAAACCTCTTTTTGAGTTGTCAGCGATACAGGATCAGTTAAATTCCGTATCGTGACCCTACTTTATACAGATGCAGTATGCAACGAAAATGGTCAAGGCTCAGCCTTGGAAAGGAGTTTTATTATGTTATATCCATCAAAGGAAGAGGTTAAAAACCTGCTCTCAAGTTACAAGACAGTTCCTGTTTTTTATGAAATGCTTATTGACAGCTGCACACCGGTAGGATTGTTCGCAGCTCTCAAAGAAAAATACGGAAACTGCTTTATACTGGAAAGTGTAGACAATACCGATCAGTGGGGCAGATATTCCTTCATAGGGATCAACCCTAAAATGGAAGTGCGTATTTTCGGAGACGAAGCAGAGATCATCGAAGGAGACAGATCTGAAAAGAAAAAATGTGAAAATCCCATCGAGCTTTTCAATAGTATCCTCAGTAAGCGCACCTCCCCTGTTTTCCTTAACAGACCCAGACTTACAGGCGGTCTGATAGGATACTTCGGTTACGATACCGTAAGACGCTTTGAGAAAAAGCTGGTAAATATCCCGGAGGACGACCTTAAAATGCCGGACTCCAATATGTTCCTCTACGATGAGATCGTAGCATATGACCACCTTACAAACAAGGCGGTAATTATCCTCAATATCAATGCAGGCGAAAATCTTGATGCAAAGTATGAGGAATGTATGAAAAAGTCATTTGAGATAGGAAAGATACTTTCGGAAGCAACTCCTGTCTTCCGATCAGGCGGAAGCGGCAAAGAAATAAACGTAACCTCCAATGTTACCAAAGAGGAATATATCTCTATGGTTGAAGCTGCAAAGGAACACATCGTCAACGGTGATATAAGTCAGGTAGTTCTGTCCCAGAGATTCGAGGTTTCCGATCCGCCTGCTCCCTTTGATGTTTATCGTATGCTGCGTTCTACAAACCCCTCCCCTTACCTTTATTATTTTGAACATGAGGACTACTGCATTTCAGGAGCTTCTCCGGAAATGCTTGTAAGCGTAACTGACGGCTCAGTCATAACGAAGCCAATCGCAGGAACAGTAGGCAGAGGAAAGACCGACGAGGAAGACAAGGCTCTGGAGCAGCAGCTTCTGAACGACCCTAAGGAACGTGCTGAGCACACCATGCTTGTAGACCTTGGCAGAAACGATGTGGGAAAGGTATGCAGCTTCGGAACGGTAAACGTTACCGACTTTATGAGAGTTGAAAGATACTCCAAGGTAATGCACCTTGTTTCCGACGTTCAGGGAAAGCTTGCAGACGGCAAGACTGCTCTTGACGCTCTTATGTCCGTACTCCCCGCCGGAACACTTTCCGGAGCTCCCAAGGTAAGAGCCATGGAGATCATAGACGAGCTTGAAAACAAAAAGCGGGGTCTTTACGGCGGAACAGTAGGGTATCTTTCCTTCAGCGGAAATATAGATACCTGTATCGCCATCAGAACAGTCCTTTTCCGCAACAATAAAGCGTATGTTCAGGCTGGCGCAGGTATCGTCTATGACAGCGTTCCCGAAAAGGAATTTGAAGAAACAAAAAATAAAGCTCTTGCAGTTGTAAATGCAATTGCAGAAGCAGCTAATCTTTGATAAGGAGGTATACCAGTCATGATTTTGATGATAGATAATTACGACAGCTTTACCTATAACCTTTATCAGCTTATCGGTACTATTTATCCCGATATACAGGTCGTAAGAAATGATGAGATAACACTTGACGAAATTGAAAAGCTTTCTCCCGAGGCGCTTATAATTTCCCCCGGTCCCGGTTATCCGGCAGACGCAGGAATTTCCGTAGATGCAATAAAGCGTTTCAGCGGACAGATACCCATTCTTGGTATTTGTCTTGGACATCAGGCTATCGCCGAGGCATTCGGCGGAAAGATCGTCCGCGCAAAGCTTCCCATGCACGGCAAGGGTACTGAAATTTCCATCAACACAGGCTGTCCGATCTTTGAGGGACTTCCCGACAAGATCACTGCTGCAAGGTATCACTCACTTATCGTGGACTCCATTTCTATCCCCACCTGCATAAACGTTGTGGGAACTGACGGAGAAGGACAGATAATGGCTATCCGCCATAAAACACACCCCACCTACGGAGTACAGTTCCATCCCGAATCTATACTTACAGACCAGGGAGCGGCAATATTATCTGCGTTTCTCCGTACTGCGGGAATCAAAAATATCGGCATAGAGGCTGTTTCCTTGCCAAAGGATAAGAGGATCGCTCTGAAAAAATATATCGCAATGGCTGCTGACGGCAAGGATCTGTCTATGGAGGACGCCGAAACAGCAATGAACATAATCATGTCGGACGGCGCAACAGATGCACAGATAGCTGCTCTGCTTATGGCTCTGCGCTGCAAGGGCGAAACTATTGAGGAAATCACAGGCTTTGCAAAGGTAATGCGTCAGAAGGCAAGCATTGTTCCCTCATCACGTTCAGCCGTAGACATTGTAGGAACAGGCGGAGACGTTGCAGGCACATTCAACATTTCAACAACGTCCTCATTTGTTATCGCAGGCGCAGGTCTGCCTGTTGCAAAGCACGGAAACAGAAGCGTCTCCAGCAAGAGCGGCGCAGCTGACGTCCTTGAATCTCTTGGAGTAAAGCTGAATCTTACTCCTGCCACAGCTTCCGCCTGCATAAAGGAAACCGGTATAGCATTTCTGTTTGCTCAGTCTTTCCATAAAGCGATGCGCTTTGTAGGTCCTGCAAGACGTGAAATAGGCGTAAGAACCGTGTTCAATATCCTTGGACCGCTTGCAAACCCTGCTCTCTCCGATTATATTCTCCTTGGCGTTTACGACGAAAAGCTGCTTGAAGTCATGGCAAAGGTTCTTATGAACGTCGGCATAAAGGGAGCTATGATAGTATACGGCGACGGTCTGGACGAGATCTCAGTCTGCGGAGTTACCAAGGTATGCGAGCTTCGTGACAGAAAGCTCATCAAATATGAGATTGTTCCCGAGGATTACGGATTCAGAACAGCTCCCCGCTCCGAGATCGTAGGCGGAACTCCGGACGAAAACGCACAGATCACCCTTAACATTCTCAAAGGTATCGAAAAGGGAGCAAAGAGAGATATTGTCCTTCTTAACGCAGGATGTGCCATCTATTGTACAGGAACAGCTTCCTCCATTGAAGAGGGTATAGAAATTGCAAGAGAATCCATTGACAGCGGAAAGGCATATTCAAAATTTGAAAAGATGAAAGAATTTACAAACAGAGTTTAATTATCAGTGAGGTAAAGTATGATACTTGACGATATTGCTGTAAAACGTAAGGAGCAGCTTGCAAGAGACATGGCGACTGTGTCCTTTGACAAGATAAAAGCGGCGGCTGAAAAAGCAGCGGAAATCCCAACCGGAAGAAGCTTCCGGAAAGCACTGACCTCCCTCCCCTGTCCTGCTGTAATAGCGGAGGTAAAAAAAGCCTCTCCATCAAAAGGAATTATCAGTGAGGATTTCCGTCCCGTAGAACAGGCGTTAGCCTATGTCTCAGCAGGAGCAGCGGCTATTTCCTGTCTGACAGAGGAATACTATTTCAAAGGCTCGGCAGAGTATTTCAAAGAGATAAGGGCTGATGTAAATCTCCCTATGATACGAAAGGATTTCATCATCGACCCATATCAGATATATGAAGCAAAGGTCATGGGAGCGGACGCCATACTTCTTATTGCTGCAATGCTTACCACCGGGCAGATGAGAGAATACAGGGAGATCGCCGAATCTCTTGGAATGGATGTCCTTGCAGAAAGCCACAACGCCGAAGAGATAAAATCTGTAGCGGAAGCCGGCTGTACCATTTTCGGAATAAATAACCGCAACCTTAAGGATTTCACCGTAACTCTGGATACCACAAAGGCTCTTGCAGAGCTTATCCCTGATGGAGGAATAATAGTTTCCGAAAGCGGAATAAAAACAGCAGAGGATATAAAATTTGTCACAGACTGCGGCGCAAATGCTGTCCTTATAGGCGAAACACTTATGAGAAGTGGAAATCCCTCCGATTCCATAAAAGAATTGAGGAAATTAGTATGATGATAAAGCTCTGCGGAATGAGACGTCCGGAGGATATTGGATACGCCAATGAGGCAAAACCGGATTTTATAGGATTTATACTGGCGGAGGGCTATCGCCGGACAGTTTCAGCAGAATATGCAGCTGAGCTTGCAGCTTCACTGCAAAAGGGAATAAAGGCTGTAGGAGTTTTCATTGACCAGCCTCCCGAATTTCTGGCAGAATCAGTGGAAATGATCGGACTTTACGCTGTCCAGCTTCATGGAAATGAAGACGCTGAGTACATTTCCCGCTTAAGAAAGCTGACCGGAGCAAAGATATGGAAAGCCGCACGGGTTCAAACAGCTGAGGACATCCACCGGGCAGATTCCTGCGGAGCTGATATGCTTGTCCTTGACAGCTTTTCCCCTAATGCCAACGGAGGCACAGGAAAAACCGCCGACTGGGAGCTTATTAAAAGCGTAAAAACAAAAACTCCCTATCTTTTAGCCGGAGGCATTGACATAAACAATATCGAACAGGCAATAAAAATTCTTCCCGATGGCTGCGGGATAGACGTTTCCAGCGGAACTGAAACTGACGGAGTTAAAGATCCAGACAAAATAAAAGCGATAATGAACTATTTTACGAAAGGTTGATTTAA
>JAFLUJ010000048.1 GCA_022511485.1 Oscillospiraceae bacterium
CTTTGGAAAGGGGTCTGGGGAATAACCTTTCTTCAGAAAGGTTATTCCCCAGTAAAGAGTACAGAAATAATTTGCCAAATTATGATTTATTTTATTGTTCACGATATATTAAATCATAAAACTACCATATACAACAGCACTATTTTTTATTGATTAAAGAACGCCAAAGGGTCTTCCGGATCATAGAGACTCCAGAAATCATCGGGATTGACCGGCTCCTGAGTTGTATCAGAGCCGCTGTTGTCAGAATTTTCGTAATTATCATTGGGAGTGTAGTTGTCATTTTCCCATGGATCGGTGGTTTCTACATCTGAGGGAGTGAAATTCTCTGCGGGAGGGTAGTCATCCTGCGGTGCAGATGCAGTACCGGATGTATTAGTCCATGTGGCGCTTCCGTCACCGTAGCAGGAGTATCCTGTGCGGGCAAAGTATTTCTTTATTCCGCTGACGATAGCAGAGGCAAATCTCTGCTGAGAGGAGGAGTTCGCCAATGCCATAGCCTCGGTGTAGTTTGTTACGAACGCTGTTTCTATAAGAATAGACGGGAAATCCTGCTGTTGAGTTACCCAGAAATAGTTGTACTTAGCTCCCCTGTCGTTTCCGCTTGACGAGCCGTGAAGCTCAGTCAGATAGCTTCCAAGCTCAGAGGAAACATATCTTGCCAGAGGCTGAGAGAAGGGAGTGAAATAGTAGGCTTCCGCACCGTGAGCGGATGCTCCCGCTGAGTTACAGTGTATGGAAATAAACAGGTCGGGACTGTACTGACGAGCCGTTGCAGCTCTTTCCCTTGTCACATATGTCTGACTTTCAGTTTTGAGACGTATTACGTTTGCCCCCGCGTCTGAAAGCATCTGTTCCACATACTTGGCAATGGCAAGATTAGCCTCCTGCTCCTTGATGTGACCGATAGCTCCCGGATCAAATTCGGAAGCTCCTGTGTAGCCGTGTCCAGGGTCAATTACGATGGTCGAGCCCTTCACAGTATTCTCACAGCCGTTGAACCGAAGCACCAGATTGTCGCTGCTGTCATATGTAGCGGTAACTCCGTCGTAAATGCCGGACTGTCTGAGAGAAAGCGTAAGCTTCGCCTGTTTCATTTCTCCTGATTCTGCGGCGCTCCATTTTCCGGAAGTAAACACTGCACTGTCCGGGAAAACAATATCTCCGGAGGAAATGCTTGTTACATAGTCAAATGTAATGGTGATATAGCTTGGATCAAATCCGGAAATATAATAGTAGCCGTTGTCTCCGTCACTGTAGGAAACGTTTCCGTAGCTTATGGAGAATGGTATCTTCTCTGCTGTTTTCAGCTTGATGATGGTGTCTCTGCCATCCTTTCCTGCTGCGACAACGCTCATGGGATTGCTTCCGAGAGGCTTATTGTCAAGAACTGTTACAGCATTTGTAAGTATGCGCTTTCCGGAATTTGTAAGATAATAATTTGTTCCGCTGTATGTTACAGTCTTAACGATATAGTCAAGAGTTCCCGCAGGAAGTCTTGCACAGTCAGGGGATGGGTCTGTTGTGGTGGACTTGTAATTATACACCATCGTGTTGTCATTGTTTACCCGCAGCATACTTCCGCTGTAATCGTTCAGAACCTCCGCAAGAGCGTTTACGATTATCCGTGAGCCCGTCCGGGTCTCGCTTATATCTCCGGTCTTGGTGGGATATGTGCCGTAAAACTCTACGTTTCCAAGGTCTATGTCCTGTCCCCGCTTGCCGTTGGGAGCGGTGTAATATCCGATATACTTGGTGTAGCTGGAATTAGGGTCAAGCTCGTCAAGCTGTCCGTCCACTTCCTTAAGGGTTATGCTTTTGCCGTTGACCTTTGCGGTGACGTTTGAACCCTTGTAGGCAATTGCGCTGAGCGCAATTGTGGACTGCTCCTCTACCCTCATTATTTCATCGGTAGGAGAAACGCTTTTCAGAACGTTTATAGTACGTGTTATCTTATATGTAATGACCTTTGCCTTGCTCTGGAATTTAAAGGTGTTTACTCCCACATCAAGATCCTCGGTGAAGTAGAAGCGTCCTGCTTCGTTAAGGACGATCTTCTTTCCCTGATAGTAAACCGGGAAGTTAGGATCGAAAGAACCTGCAAAAATTACAGTAGGCTCTTCGGTCTTGAAGGTGGTCTTTTTAGGGAGGGTCATTTCCAGCTCGCTGTTAAGTCCCTCAACGTCGATATTGTCGTCATAATGCTTTATCAGCGCAGTTGTGGACTCCATGGAATTATTTTTGAGAGCCTCCAGTGAGTTGAAGGCGCTTCCTCCGCAGGAATTGAAATCCTCCGCCGCAAGAACCTGCTTTACAAGCTCGTCTGGAGAACCCCAACCCTCGGCGCTGGTGCATATATGCTCGTTGAAATGGTGGACATACATGGGGATGTCCGCTTTTTTAGCGTAATCGTCCCACCAGCCAACTATTTTATTAAAAGGTATATCGCTGTCGGAAAGAGAGCCTTCCGCTTTAAGCATAATGAAGTCGGCGTATCCGTTTTCGATATAGCTTACCGTGTCAGCATAGCCGTCGGTGAGAGCCTCAAAATTTACGGAGGTCTCAGAGCCGCTTTCCTCAGTGGTGTAGTTTGCCCACACGTCATTCAGGGAAATTCCTACAGGAACGGTGTTGTTTGTACGTCTTACCGCGTCCGCAGCAAGGCTGAACACATACGCTCCGTTGTCAAGAAGCCAGTTTTCAAAGCCTATACCCGAACCGTTCCGCATATAGTCGTTAAGGGCGGTGTTGCTTTTGGAGGAGTAGTATCCGTCCAGAATGATACCGTCCACCGGATATTTGACAGTAAAGCTGTGAACAATAATCGCCAGACGGTCGATACGGGACTGGAGATCCATATCCTCAAGCTGATCCAGAACAAAGTCCAGACTGAAATTCAGATATACATAGAAGCCCCGTTCCTTTGCGCCGTCAATGGCATATTCAATAAGGGAGCGCTCTACAGTTTCGTTGGGATCGCTGCTGTAAAAAGCGTCCCCGTCATGATCGGTGAGAATTATGATGGAGTTCAGACGGTTAGCCTCAGCGGTATCAAGCATGGCTTCCACGCTTTCGGCGATGATCTCCTCGGATTCAGTGTTTGCTCCGAAATCAACACCGGGGGTAACATAAACTCCCCGCATCTGTTCGGGAAAGCTGTACATAGCCACAAATTCCGGCTCGGTGAAAACGGGAAGCTCCTCGTCCCGGTTTATTTCCGGCTGGGGAGCGATAACTGTGATCTCTCCCGGGTCGTCCTCCGCAAAAGCGGGAACTGATAAAATTTCCGCACCCAATGCCAGAACCATTGAAAATGCTGTTACAAGTCCGAGAATCTTTGATATTTTTCTTTTCAATTCCCGTCATCCTTTCGTTGTTCTATCTGTTTTTATTTAGGGATATTACTTATTTCCTTGCTGACCTGTGCCGCCACATCCGAGGTGGGGTTAAACAGGGAATCATACCTGTACAATGCCACTCCGCCGTAATTGCTCAGTGATTTTGCCAGAGCCATCTGTCTTGCGATGATGTCGCTGTTTGACACCCATTCATTTTTTCCTGCTGAACCTGCGTAGCTGTCCGGTGCTCCTATCTTGTAGGCTGCCAGTCCTATTACCAGCTTTACTCCCGAACCGCTTACCATGCTGTTCCACTGTGAAGCAATATCGGCATATGGAAGGACGGAGTTAAATCCGAAATAGACCTGAGGCAGTATATAATCGCAGTAGCCGCTTTCCAAGCACCATTTACGGACATCGGCATAAAGCTCCTTGTAGTTATTTTCCACGCTGCCCTGCGGGGAGATCCCAAAAACAACGGAGTTATTTGATTTATGTACCGTGCTGTAGATCTTCCTTACCATTTTATTGACATTTTCTGTGCGCCAGCTGCTCAGGGATGAGCTTGTTCCCGACGCAGAATATGCCGCGCTGTCGAAGCTGCTTGCAGTTGTGGGATAGAAATAATCATCTATCTGGATACCGTCAACATCGTATCCGGACACGATCTCCGCAATACCGGAGGCTATAAGGTCTGTGACATCATCATACGCCGGATTGAGGTACAGCCGTCCGCCTGATTCTACAATGTACTTACCGTTAAGGGAGCTGTCATCATACCATTTTTTTATGGGATAGCTGCTGTCGATGCCTTGTATCTGTGAGGGATACATAAGCCTCATAGGATTTACCCATGCGTGGAGCGACAGACCTCTGTCATGTGCACAGTCTATCATTACCTGAAGCGCGTCAAAACGATTGCTTGTACCGATCGTGCCGTTGAACTGTTCTCCGGAGGGATACAATTCTGAATCATAGTAAGCGTCTCCGAAGGCTCTGACCTGCACATAGACTGTGTTGAAGCCAAGGGAAGCTATATTGTCGAAATACTGTCCTATGGATTTCTCAAAGGACGATCTGGATTTATTTTTTAGTATATTGCCGTATTCGAGATATGTGATCCAGAAGCCCTTCTGCTCCGTGTAGTTCAGCGCACTGTAGCTGTTCTGACCTGATGGAGCGGTATCCTTTTTTGCTGTTGTTTCCGGAGGACTTTCCGGCTGTAAAGTGATCTTAGCGGTCTCTATGTAAGTTTCCTCGGCAGTTTCCGGTTTCTGAGATGTTGTTTCTGTTTTTGATGTTTTAGCAGTGGTTTTTGCAGTCTCCGAGACCCCTAAAACTGTTCCCGACGGCTCTTCCTCTGTAGTGACTGCTTCTGTTGGGAGTTCATTTGTTACCTGCGTCGTTTCTGTTGTTATTTCGGAGGTTTCCTCAGTAAGCTCCTCTTTTGTATCGGAGGCTTCCGGAAAATATGTAGAAATTTCTGCCATTTCAGGGACTTCTGTTGCTTCTGTGACCGGGTCGGTGATCTCTGAGCCCGGAGCGATTATTTCCGGAAACTCAGCAGAGTCTTCCGAAACTCTGGCACAGGAGGAAAGCAGCACTGCTGCTGACAGAAACGCCAAAATACGGCAGAAAAAACGACTTTGCATATGAACCTCATTTCCCCAAAAAGCAATTACTTTGCAATTACTTAACGATAAAGTAATTATATAACATTTTAATGGGAAAGTCAATTACAAAACGGTTAAAATCCATTATCAAAGGCTGAAAATATATGGCATCATATCCTTAAAATTGTAGGAGACAGGCTTTCCTTCCTTGTTCTGGAGAATGACCCTTAAATCGGGAGCAAACTCTGCTATGACCTGCCTGCAAATACCGCAGGGATAGGTCTCTCCTCCGCCTGAGGAAACGATGGCAATTGCGGAAAAATCCCTGCATCCCTCGGAGACCGCTTTGAAGATGGCTGTACGCTCCGCGCAGTTTGCCGCACCGTAGCTGGCGTTCTCCACATTGCAGCCGGTAAAGACTGTACCGTCCGAGCAGAGCAGCGCTGCTCCCACGGAAAATTTCGAGTAGGGTGCGTAGGCATTTTTCATAGCGCCCGAGGCTATTTCAAGCAGCTCGGTATCGGTCATGGATATTCCACCTTTCGGCATAATTATACAATTTAATTATAGCATATCTGTATACTGATTTCAAGAGTTATATTCAATAATCAATGTTATTTTATAAGCTGTTATTTTATGAATATTAATTGATTATTAATTAATATTATAATTTTATTGCTCAGTTATACTATTCCTTGATCAAAACATAGACTTTGTCTATGTTTTGATCTGCCGTATACTGTGTATACGGCGGGCGGCGCAGCCG
>JAFLUJ010000049.1 GCA_022511485.1 Oscillospiraceae bacterium
CGGCGAATCAAAACATTGACTTTGTCAATGTTTTGATTTAGGAATAGTATAAATATGAATATATATAGAAATCCCGCTTCGTATATATTACGAGGCGGGATTTTCATATGGTATGCGGAAGATCATGTATTATGCCTTAGCTTTTTCTTTTCCCTTGTTATCAGCGCCTAAATTGTATTTCAGGCGAAGGTTGTCCGTAATAAGAGCAATAAATTCGGAATTGGTAGGTTTTCCCTTGCAGACGCTTATCGTGTAGCCGAACATACCGTTAAGAACGTCAACATCGCCTCTGTCCCAGGCTGTTTCTATGGCATGACGGATAGCACGTTCCACCCGGGATGGCGTTGTAGAAAATGCAGATGCGACCGTGGGATAAAGAAGCTTGGTGACGCTTTCCAGCATTTCCTGATCCTTGATCGACAGGATAATAGCCTTGCGGAGATAGTGATAACCTTTGATATGCGCAGGTATGCCGATCTGATGTATAACATCGGTAACGATCATTTCCATGCGGATATTTTCGCTTTCCTCAGGGGTTGTGGGATTACCTCCGTTTCTTTCGTAGGACAGTCTGTTTAATGTGTTCACAAAGGATTCTGTCGCGATGGGCTTTATCATTATGTAGGCATTATGGGATGACATTATCTCCTTTTCTATGACCGCATTCTGGTATGTTGAAGTTACGATGAAAAAAGGCTTTTTGGCAAGATCCCTGGTTTTTTCCAGAAGCTCAACGGCATTGCATCCCGGCATTACTGCGCAGCACATGACAAAGTCCGGTTCACAGCTCTTTATTTCTGAGAAGATCACAGCTCCGTCAGCAGCGCAAAGCTTTACTTCGTATCCTGCGTTTGCAGCTGCCTCCATGCACATTTCCGCAAATTCTTTGCTGCTTTCTCCGATCAATACCTTCATTGTTTTTGTGTTTGACATAATAAGATACCTCCTGAATTTTTTCTTCTTTACCATATTTTACCACAAAATAATCTGGAAATCAATACCAAATTACTAAATTTTACTAAAAAATTATCGCATAAAGTGTGCAGAATCTAAATTAATTGACAAAAATCCGGTAAAAAGTCAGCAGATATTGGTGATTTATACTTTTTTAAGAAAAGCTACTTATATTATACATCACAAATTGAAAAAATGTCAATATTTGCAGAGCGATTTTGGCATTTATTACAAAAGGGATCCTATATTGTTGCTTTAATGACGAAATCAAACATTTTCTATAATTATTACTGGAATAAAAAAGTAATTTTTGTTATTTTATCATAAATTATTGACAGTAATAAAAAAATGCTGTCAAACTCTTGAAAAAAAATCAATTGTACGGTATAATTATTGCAGAGGATATTTTGAGAGGAGTTACATAATATGAGAATTTCAAAGATCATATGCGGAGCGCTTGCAGGAATAATTGCTGTATCAATGTCGGGATGCGTAAAAACTCCTGAAAAGCCTTCACTTGTTATGGCAACAAATGCGGAGTTCCCTCCGTATGAATATAAGGAAGGCGAAAATATCATCGGTATTGATATTGAGATCGCTCAGGCTATAGCTGACGAGCTTGACATGGAGCTTGTTATTGAGGATATGGCGTTTGATTCAATTATACCGGCTGTAAAATCCGGCAAAAATGATATGGGAATTGCAGCTCTTACCGTCAATGACGAACGTCTTGCTGATGTTGATTTTTCCACTCCGTATACTACAGCGACACAGGTTGTAATTATAAAAGCAGGTACGGAAGTCGATTTCCCCGGCGATCTTGTAGGCAAAAAGGTAGGCGTACAGCTCGGTACTACGGGAGCAGAATACGCCGGAGACATTGAGGACGCTGTCGTTGAAGAGTACAACAAGGGATTTGAGGCTGTTCAGGCTCTTGCCGACGGAAAAATAGATGCAGTAATCATAGACCGTGAGCCGGCTGAGATCTTTGTATCCCAGGTGGAGGGACTTTCTATTCTTGACGAGGAATTTACTATTGAGGAATACGCCATTGCTGTTGCGAAGGATAATGATGAGCTTCTTGAAAAGATAAATACAGCTCTTGCTGATCTGGAAAGCTCCGGCAAGCTTCAGGAAATAATCAATAAGTACATTTCCGCCGAATAACCGGTATCATAAAAGCGGCGTGCGAAATTTCTGTAACTACAGATTTCGCACGCCTTTTGCAGTGCCTGACTGATTTTCCTGACAGTATTCAGCATACTTTTTATGGCAAAATAGTATAAAATTACTTATATGTAATGCTTGACTTTAAGAGCTTTTTCTGGTATAATTATAAGGTTAAATATCATGATAATACTGATCCCTGATCAAACAACAGACAAAGTCCATATATTTTGGCTGAGGAACAGTATACATTAATAGAAGAGATAAATTATTACAAAACGGAAACAAAGGCTACAATTTGAATACAATTTTTTGAAAGTCATTGACAATAACAAAAAATATTGATATTATTTAAAGGATGAAACCGCATATGTGTTGTGCGCAGGGCTTTTGCGGCATTTCATCACCAGCCTGAAGAAAGGAGTAAGGGAATATGGAGCGGCTTAATCTTTGTTATGGCTGTATGAATCCCATAGATGAAAATACTGACGTCTGCCCAAGCTGCGGATACAGGTCAGATGCACCGCACCTCCCGTCCTATCTTGCACCGGGTATTACTTTGAATGACAGGTATATACTGGGAAAGCTTATGTCATACAATGGTGAAAGCGCTGTTTATATCGCTTTTGATACAATTACCGACACAAAGGTAACTATAAAGGAATATATGCCGGATTCTTTGTGCAGCCGCGAGAAGGGAAGCTCTGTAATAAGAGTGAACCCGAATTTCGTTGCGCAGTACAAAACTCTGCTGTCTGAATTTGTGGAGCTTAATAAGGTGCTGTCAAAAATGCGCACTCTTAACCATATAAATGCTGCAATAGATATGTTCGGGGACAATAACACTGCTTATGTGGTGTTCTCCTATCTTGAGGGAGTGACCCTGGGAGAGTACCTCAGATCCTGTGGAGGGACGCTTTCCTGGGACGAGGTAAAAAAGCTGTTCCCGCCTATATTTACGACCATCTCCCTTGTTCATAACGCAGGACTTGTCCATCGGGGCATATCTCCTGAAAATATCATACTCACAGACAGGGGAGAGCTTAAACTTACCGGATTCTGCATCGCTGACGCCCGTACAGCCAATACCGAGCTTGTTCCGGAGGTCTACAACGGCTATGCAGCTCCGGAACAGTACAGTTCCAATAACTGGCAGGGAACATGGACGGACGTTTACGGCATTTCTGCACTGCTTTACCGCATACTGACAGGAGTTACTCCTACAGACGCTATGAGCAGAAAGTCCAATGACGAGCTTGAAGAGCCTGTCAAGATAAATCCGGGTATCCCTAAAAGCGTTTCACGGGTGATAATGAATGGTATGTATATGAACGGAGAGCTTCGTATACAAACTATAACGGAGCTTGTCACACAGCTTTTTGAACAGCCTGAATACGGCTCCACAAGATTGTCTTCCTCAAGCACCCAGACAATAGCTATACCGAGACAGCGTTCCGGCGGTACTGTCCAGCAGCGGAAAAAATCTGCACCAAGCAGACATGGCGTGTTTATAGCGGTAGTTGCGGTCATACTCTGTGTGGGAGCTTTCATGATCGCTATGATAATTATGCTTGATGATACAAGCGGAGGAAATTCCATCGCTACTGAAATTGCACCTATCTCAGGAACGTCTTCCGATTCCGGCAGTGAGGGTGATACAGAGACGACGGAGATAACTCTTGAACCAATGGTCGAGACAACTCAGCCAAGTCTTACAACAACTGCCGGAAATTCAATGGTCTATGTAATGAACGACCTGACCGGAAAGAACTATGATATAATAAGCAATTCGGACGCATATAACAATCTGGTCTTCAAGGCTGAGTATGATTATAATGACGAATATAAAAAGGGTCAGATCTTTGAGCAGTCCATACCGAAAAATGAGACATATTCAGACGGTGCGGAGATCCTTGTGAAGGTAAGTCTCGGACCTAAGTATATAACTATACCGGATTACCTGACTCTGAACAAAAAGGACTATTTCGCTAAGCTTAATGAGCTTGGAATAAAATATGAGGAGCAGGAGGAGCTTACCGAGGACACTCTGGAGGGATACGTTTCAAGGACGAGCAAAGAGCCCGGCGAACAGCTTGACGCAGAAGCAGGGGAGACGCTTATCGTATATGTTGCGAAGAATCCTCCCAAGACCGAGCCAAGCGAGACAGAAACTGAGCCGCCGGCCACTACTGCCGCCACTGAATTTGATCCCTTTGAGGGTATGGAAATAGAGCCTTTTGTCACTGATGAGCCTGATATTGTGATAAATTTCTTTGATTGAGCAGGGGAGTCCCTGCGGACAGTGTCATACCATATAAAAAACAAGCGTACACACAATTATGCTTTTATGTGTGTACGCTTTTTTTATATATTAGGGCGTGTTGACGTTAAACCTATATGCCCAAAAAGATGCGTGCTGGGCTTAGTGTCAACACGCCCTAAGCAGTCTGATAATTATTTCGTTTGAAACAGTACATCCCCTGGGAGTGAGCTGCAAAAAGCCGTTTTCATTTTTCATGAATCCTCCCTTTATTAAAGGCGAGGCAGGCTTTTGTGCTTCCGGATACTCAGAAAGGGACAATCCTTCTTTTGTAAGCCTCAGTGCAAGCATTGCACGTTCTGACCGGTCTCCGCCGCCGCCGGATACCACCTTGTTCTGTATTTCCGCAGAGATAAAGTTCTTTACATCCGGAGGACAGAAAAATCTTTCCCCGTTTATGAAGCTGTGTGCGGAAGAACCTATCCCATAATATTCTTCACACCGCCAGTATTTCAGGTTATGCTGACATTCAAAGCCATTGCGGGCGAAATTCGATATTTCATACTGTTCAAATCCGCGGCTGTCCAGGAATTCTGCGGCTTCAAGATACATATCAGCTGTCTCATCGTCATCGGGGATATTCTCCAATGCTTTTGTATCCAATGACAGGGGAGTTCCCTCCTCGACTTTCAGCATATAGGCGGAAATGTGGGAGAGGGGAAGCTCCGTGATCGTTTTCAGGTTAGTCCTCAGGCTTTGAAAGGTCTGTCCGGGGACAGCAAGCATCAGATCGGCGCTTATGTTGTCGAATCCAGCCTTATTGGCTGCATTGATAGCTGAAATTGCTTCGCTTGCATTATGGAGGCGTCCTAAAGCTTTCAGTTCATTGTCGTTGAAGGATTGCACTCCAAAGGAAATACGATTGATCCCAACAGATTTGAGATCCCGGAGATATGCAGGAGTAACGCTGTTGGGATTTGCTTCTGTGGTGATCTCCGCTCTGTTGCAGATGTCCGCCGCTGAAAGTATGCGGGAAAACTGATCCGGTGTAAGCAGTGACGGAGTTCCGCCGCCGAAATAGACTGTGTCAAAACGTTCGTCTGTTGCTTTTATGTTCCTTACTACTGCATCGGTGTATAGTTCTTTAACAGACGGATCAGTTACGGAAAAGAAATCACAGTAGGGACATTTTTGCACACAGAAAGGAACATGGATATATAGACCTTTTGGCATAGGGAAGCTCCTTTTTATAATGTAAATCATAATTTAGCGGAGAAGTTTTTCAATTTTGCGCTGTGCGCAAAATTGTATAGCTGGTCGAGCTGAGCCCAGCTC
>JAFLUJ010000050.1 GCA_022511485.1 Oscillospiraceae bacterium
CAAGGACGGTCTGCCCGCGGGGGCTTCCCCGCTGGTGCCGCTAACCGGACTTGAACCGGTACGGAGGTTAATCCGAGGGATTTTAAGTCCCTTGTGTCTGCCTATTCCACCACAGCGGCAAAACTAAAGCAGTGCCTGCGATAACACCCATCCTATATTATATATCATTACCGCGATTTTGTCAAGAGAAAAAATAAATTTCCTCAGTGCAGTTCCGTAAATCAGCATATTGTTCCTGCGCTTCTATCGGGGGAGCCCCCGCGGGCAATTCGCTGCGGACTTTTTCTGTTAAGGTGACGGAATGACACGGAAGCAAACAAGCTTCTTTTCCGACACCTACGTGAAAAAGGGTCATCCCCCGAACCCCTTACTAAAACTTTTATATATTTTTGAAAAAAGAGGGCCATGCCCTCCTTTTTGTTTATATTATCGTATCATAAATTTGCGGGCGGCGGCGATACCGATCTTATAGTGGAGGGGTCTGAGCTCCCGGTCGGCTTCCTTTAATTTTTCCCGTATACTGATATGCTGCGGACAATGCTGCTCACACTTTCCGCAGCCAACGCACTGGGAGGCGAAACCGGGTTCTTTTCTCATTCCCATGTTCTGTGCAAACTCAAAACGTGCGGGATCCTTTTTCTCCATATACATAAGATTATAATAATAGAAGTTGCCAGGGATGTCCACTCCCTTGGGACATGGCATACAGTAACGGCAGCCGGTGCAGCCGACCTTTTCGCGCTCGCGGATGATCTGTTTGATCTGCTCGACTATCTTGAAGTCCTCTTCTGTTAAATGTCCCGGCTCGGCGTCTGAGGCGATACGGATATTTTCCTTCACCATATCCTCGGAGTTCATTCCGGAAAGGACGCAGGTCACTCCCGGCTGATCCCACAGCCAGCGAAGTCCCAGCTCGGCGGGTGTATAGCCCTTGCTGTCGGCGGCAAGCGCTTCCCTGGCTTTATCCGGGAGATCCACCAGCTTTCCGCCGCGAAGCGGTTCCATAATAATAACGGGGATACCTTTTTCCGCTGCTGCCTCAAGTCCTTTTCTTCCTGCCTGAGTATGCTCGTCCAGATAGTTGTACTGTATCTGACAGAAATCCCAGTCATAGGCGTTAAGAATTTTCAGGAACATTTCCGTTTCTCCGTGGTAGGAAAAACCGATATTGCAGATGCGCCCTTCTTTTTTCCGACTGCTTATCCAGTCCTCGATACCGATGGCTTTAAGGTTTTCCCATTCAGCAATATCAGTAAACATATGCATCAGATAGTAGTCGATATATTCTGTGCGGAGACGGGTAAGCTCATCGTTGAAGGTTTTGTTGACCGCACTCGCGGAGCGGGTCATATACTGGGGAAGCTTGGTGGCGATATAGACCTTGTCACGGCATTTGTTTTCCTCCAGTATCCTGCCGAGACACGCCTCGCTTCCGGGATAAATATAGGCAGTATCAAAATAATTGACGCCGTTTTCGATAGCAAGAAGGACTTCCTTTTCCGCCTTTTCATAGTCGATGGAATTTCCCTTTTTGGTGAATCTCATACAGCCGTATCCAAGCTGTGAGATCTGGTTTCCGTAACGGTCATTTCTGTATTTCATATCCGTACTCTCCTTAAGTATTTGGCAATACCGCACAAAACAGCGTATTTGGTTATTTGAGCGGTATTGCCTTATTTTTATCCCTGCAATATATTTGCAGATATAATGCGATTTAATTTTATAAAATCAATAATTATTATAATCTGTTTGTCAATGATCCCGGGTCAATATTTTCAGCTTTTTGCTTGTATCAGGAGGCATATTTTCTTGCGCCTAGGATGTGGATACATCTTACCTGTTCATATTCATACAATGTGAGCGGTATCTCAAAGGCATTATTCATATGAGCGGCAATATAGGGGATCCCGTTCCTTACATCTACAACAAGCAGGCTGTGATAGAATCTTTCCTCATTGCCCAGCTGGATAAGGTCTCCTTTTTTTGCTTCGCTTAACGGTACGGTTTTTCCGAAAGGACCGATGTCCTTATTGTTTATAAGAAATTTATTAAGATACTCCACACTTGTCCATGCGGCCGCACGGTCATCGGGAGAGTTATAATACCAGCCAATATCGGGTGTATAATTCATAACTGCTCCCCCTGCATAAAGACACTGGGAAATAAAATTTGTGCAGTCGCCTCCGTTTTTGTCAAAGTTATAGTAAGCAGGATTTCTTGAATACGCCCATTTTTTTGCATATGCGATCTCTGCTGAAATGTCCAGAGGATATTCAATAAGCATTACTGTATTCTCCTTATTATTTTATGCTAAGACAATATTCGGGACGGTATGCCGTCCTCATAACACTGTCCTGATACAGTATATGCTTTTCAGAAGATAGAGGTTAGAGGTATCCCTTCTATCTTCTAACTTCTATCCTTTAAACACCTACATCTGTTACATTCATGAATAAGCCGTTTTCGGTTATATCTATATATCCGTAGGACGGCTTGTTTCCATCTCTTGGAAGGCGGCAGCTTCCGGGATTCATTATATCTATACCGTCCTCGCAGGATATGTACCTTTCGTGGGTATGTCCGAAAAGAACAGCATCGCAGTCGTTGTCCATTGCTATGGAACGAAGCATTTCCGTACCGTCCTTGACGCCGTACCTGTGACCGTGGGTGCAAAAAATACGGTGTCCCTCTGCTTCCACTACAAGAGTTAAGGGAGTGCCCATTCCGAAATCACAATTTCCATGGACGCTTCTAAGGTCGATATCCGGGTATTTCAGGCGGATACTCTGGATCTCCGTCTCTCCGTCTCCGAGATGGATAAAAATATCCGCGTCTTTATTGGCACTGATTATTTTTTCGAGCTGCGCCGACGCACCGTGAGAGTCGGACATGACAATTATCCTCACAAAAACATACCTCCTTCATATACTATAATTGAGTTCTGTTTATAAATATTATAACATATGCTTTAAAAGAAAGAAAGAGTAAATTGAAATTTTTTTATCAGAAGGGATAATTTTTATGGCAAACATCAATGTAACAGCGGAGCAGATGGATAAGCTCATGGGCATCGTAAGCTCCAAACTGGGGATACCCAAGGAAAATCTTAAAAAAGACCTTGAACAGGGAAAATTTGACAGCGCTTTAAAGAACATGAAGCCTGCGGACGTGGCAACATTCAATCAGATGGTAAATAATCCGAAGATGCTTGAAAAGTTTATGTCTACCCCTCAGGCTCAGGCGCTTTATAGCAAGCTGACGGGCGGCAAATGATCCGAAAGCTGACAGTAAAGGCGGTCAGCCACGCTTTGTGACGCGCTGCCTGAAATACATTATATGACTGGCGGTGAGCACTCTGGACGATATTGCAGAAAAAATACAATCCCTCCTTGATGACGAGGAGAGTATGAATCAGATCAGGGAGCTTGCCGCCATGTTTTCCTCCGGAACGGGGGAGGCTTCCTCCGCTCCTTCCGTTGGCAGCGGTACGGAAAGCTCCGACACGCTTCCGATAAACCCTCTGGCGGTCATGCAGCTTATGAGTGCGGTCTCCGCCACGGATAAAAACAGCGATCTGCTTAATGCGTTAAAGCCGCATCTTCATACTGAACGTCAGCAGAAGCTTGAACGGGTACTTAAGCTTCTTAAATTATACAATATTTTTATTACCCTGCGGGAAAACGGTATGCTTAACGATCTGGAAAATATGCTTTAGAAAAAACAGAGGTGACATGGTATGTCAGACCAGGGCTTTCTCAGGGCTGAGCAGCGGGTGAGGGAGATGAACAGAATGACCCAGCAATACGCCGAACGGGGCAACCGTTATATGCAGAATTTAAATTCCGGTCAGACCCGGTTTGAGCCAATGAATAACCGGACCGGACATGGCAGCGGAAATATTGATCCTGCCTCCCGTGCGCCGGAAGTTCCGGTACATGAGGACGCGGTGATACAAACGGTACATAATGATACGGATGCTCAGAACGGAAGCTTCGTGAATGAAGGCAGCCGTCCGGAGCCTGACAGGAGGAATCCCCGGAATGGCAGCGGACAGCAGGGACTTACGGCTTTCGGCATAGAAAGTGACAAGCTGCTTATTATGGCGATTATATATCTTCTTATAAAGGAAAATGCAGATATAAAAATTATTCTCGCACTGGCATATTTGCTTCTTTAGAAATGAGATAAGGAGGTCATGAAATGAAGTTGTTCACAAAAAAAGACAATACCTCTCAGGAGGAAGATGATTTCCGCAGACAGCTGCTGGAGGATATTAATTTTGTTTCGGAACGTCTTGAACGCATACGGGAAAGCTACGACATGACCGCCGAGCCGGAGCTTGTGGACGCACTTATCTATGAGGAAAAAGCTCTGCGGTCACGTTTTGATTATCTTATAAGAATTGCAAAGGAGAAAAATATAAAATGCAGAATTGGGATACGGGAATAATATCAGGACTTAACCTTGCAGAGCTGATCTTTTACGCTTCCGGAGCGATATGCGCCATCGCGGTTCTTGTCTACTATATGAAAGCCGCCAAGCCTGTCCGAACGGCTCTTATCGGTATGCTCAGCGGAGCAGCGATGCTGATCGCGGTGCATTTTTTCGGCGAAAAGATCGGACTTGCTCTCCCTCTTAACGGGGTGACTGTTTTTGTGTCCCTTGTTCTTGGCGCTCCCGGAGTAGCGGCAATGTGTCTGATACAAAATTTCTTTTAAGGGAGACTAAAAAGACCGCCCCTGATAAACAAGGACGGTCTTATCTGCTGAAAATGAGCATTGACTTATTAACAATTATGTTATATAATATAATCAGGAAAAATCAGTATGAATATTACAGATACTATCTGTCAACCTTTAAGATGAAGGAGTGATCTTATGAGTACCAAGGAAATAGCATACAGCATTTTGGAACGGCTCAGCGAGGAGCAGCTTAAAGGATTTATTGCTCTATTCAGTGATGTATATCCAAATACAGAAGACAGCGATGCTCAGGCAAGGCGTGATGAGGCTTTCATAAACTTGGAAGCTCTTAGAATAAGTGTTCCCGATTTTGACGAGAAAAAAGAGCTTGACGAATACAGGAAGGAAAGATTTGGCACATGAAGATCCTTATAGACACAAATGTACTGATAGATTACATTCTTAGGAGGGAGCCGTATACAGATGATGCCGAAAAAATAATTTTTCTTTGTAAAAATATGCAGATAGAGGGTTGTATTGCTGCACATTCGATCATGAATATTTTCTATATTCTCCGTAAGTTAATGACTTTGGAAAAAAGGAAAAAGTTTCTGAATTATATTTCGGAATTTATTGAGATAATTGGGATCGACCGCCGTAAAATAATAAGTGCAGTGAATAACGATCAATTTACAGATGTCGAGGACTGTTTGCAAACCGAATGTGCCAAGGAGTTTTCAGCCGATTATATCGTTACAAGGAATGTAAAGGATTTTCAGAACAGCACTATCCCTGCCATATCTCCCGATGATTTTTTAAAAAAAGTGGATTTGACCACGATTTGACCAAAATCACTCACTAAAACAAACCTCTCAAACGACGCATCCACGCCATTTGAGAGGTTCTTTACAGTGGTCGAGGTGACGGGACTTGAACCCACGGCCTCTGCGTCCCGAACGCAGCGCTCTACCAAACTGAGCCACACCT
>JAFLUJ010000051.1 GCA_022511485.1 Oscillospiraceae bacterium
GCAGGCGGCTCCAAAAATAGACTTTGTCTATTTTTGGACTTGGGATTAGTATTATATTAGGATTATTCTGAGGAAAGGAAAAATACCATGAAAATAGTTTACTCATCCGAAAATAAAATTTTCAGCTTTGATGAAAACGAAAAATCTCTTACAGAGATCCCCTGCGAAAAAATAAATAAATACCGGGAAACTCTGCGGAGCATACAGCAGAAAAAGGAATGGAAAACCACCGGCACCGGCGCAAGATTTATGGGTATGCACACAGCTGATATGATAGACCCTGAGGAGCACTCCGTTCGTATAACCGGACTGTCAGTCTGCGGTGACGAGCTTGTTTACGGCGTAAATCTCGAAGAGGTAGGAAGCGTCTATCACCGAAGCTTCGACCCCTCCGATACAGCAGAAGGACTTGTCCGCGCTTCAAATGAATTTCTTTTCGGTTCATTTGATATAAAAGACGACAAGCTTGCAGTGTGCATGGGAGCTGCAATGTTCCAGCATATTGCCGTTATGGATATGAAAGGCAGATATGACGAATATACCGACGGCGATACTATCGAAGAAAATCCGAGCTGGGCGGCTAACAGGAACGGCATTTATTTTTCCACCGCCGGATACGCAAGAAACCCGAACGGAATGATCGCCGCCACAAGTCCCCGTTCTATCTCCTATTTTGATATTGACAGAAAAACAATGTCGGAAATCGTTTCGGACGAAAAATACGATTTTCTCCATCCCCGCGAAGACAAAAGAGGAAACCTCTACTACATAAAACAGCCCTACGGCGGAGAAAAACCACAGGACGGAATTACATTCAAGGACATTATAATGTTCCCCTATCGTCTTATAAAGGGATTGTTCGGGTTTCTGAATTTCTTTACAACAATATACGGAGGCGAATCCCTTAAAGGCGGAGACTTCAGATCCGGATTCACAAGGCTCAAAGAGAAGTCCCAAAAGGATCTGATTATTGAAGGAAATGTCATCAACGCAGAAAAAATGAATAAAATAAATGAAGCGGGCGGCGACAAGCTTTCCGGAATAATGCCCCTTAGCAGAGTTCTTGTAAAACGGTCTCCTGACGGCAGCGAGGAAGTATTAAAGAAAGGCGTCCTTGATTATAATATAGATGAAAACGGAAGCATAGTTTTTTCAAACGGCAGACATATTATTAAAATAAACGCAGACGGAAGCGAAACGCATATTACAAAGGCTTCGTTAGCGTTGAATCTTAACATTATCAAGGAGTAGAATATGATTATCAGAAAAGCTAAAGAAAAGGATTATCTCTATCTTGCAGAAATGAAGTGGCAGCATTGTTTGGAGGACGACGAGGATTATGGTGAAAATAATCTAAAAAATGTGGATAAAGACGATTTTATCGAAAAGTTCATAGACTTTTTAACAGCTCATAAAGAATATAAAATTTGGGTTGCTCAGGTTTACGATAAAATTGTATCAGCAATGTTTGTATATATGATTCCCAAAACTCCAAAACCTAATGGTAATTCAAAATATATAGCTTATCTGACAAATGTTTTTACCGTTAAGGAGTACAGAAACCAAAAAATCGGCACAAAATTGATTAACCATATAAAAAATGCTCTTACAGAAGAAAAATGCGAGCTTATATTTGTATTTCCAAGTGAAAATTCGATAAGCTTTTATGAGAGAAACGGATTTTCACCGGAAAACGAAATATTTGAATGTAATTTAAACGAAGAATAAAATTCAAAAAGAAAGGCAGATCAAAAGTGGCAGGTAAAAAAACAAAGGATTACGGAAACGAAAGTATTACCCTACTGAAAGGTGCAGACAGAGTAAGAAAGCGTCCCGCAGTTATTTTCGGTTCGGACGGTCTGGAGGGCTGCGAGCATTCTATTTTTGAGATCATCTCAAACTCCATCGACGAAGCCCGGGACGGCAACGGAGATAAAATTATCATCACATATTATCAGGACAATTCCATAGAAGTTGAGGACTTCGGACGAGGCTGTCCCGTTGACTTCAACCCCACCGAAAACCGCTACAACTGGGAGCTTGTTTACTGCGAGCTTTACGCCGGAGGCAAATATCAGAACAACGAAAGCGGAGACTACGAGTATTCTCTGGGTCTTAACGGTCTGGGAGCGTGTGCTACACAGTATTCCTCCGAATATACCGATGTAGAGGTCTACAGAGACGGCTACAAATACAACCTCCACTTTGAAAAAGGCGAAAATGTGGGAGGTCTCCAGAAGGAGGAGACCAAGCGCAGGCAGACCGGAACACGTACCCGGTGGCGTCCCGATCTGGAGGTCTTCACCGATATAAATGTCAGCCGTGAATATTTCGAGGAAGTCCTGAAAAAGCAGGCTGTCGTAAATCAGGGTATTTCTTTCGTTTTCCGCTATCAGAATGAGGATGGCGATTTTGAAGAAAACACCTACGTTTACGAAAACGGTATTTCCGGCTATATTGAGGAGGTACTTGGCACAGATTTTATCACTCCCCCTCAGTTCTGGCAGTGCGAAAGGAAGGGTCGTGACCGTGACGACAAGCCGGAATACAAGGTAAAGCTGTCCTTTGCGGTGGCATTTTCAAATAAGGTATCCCAGATAGAATACTACCATAACTCCAGCTTTCTGGAGCATGGAGGCGTTCCGGACAAGGCAGTCCAGACAGCATTTGTTTCCCAGATAGACGCCTACCTGAAAAACAATAACAAGTATCAGAAAAGCGAAAGCAAAATAAAATTCGTTGACGTCCAGGACTGTCTGGTACTGGTCTCCTCATCCTTCTCTACCCTGACTTCCTATGAAAACCAGACCAAAAAGGCTATCACAAATAAATTTATTTATGAAGCCATGACCGAATTTCTCAAACACCAGCTTGAAATATATTTTATTGAAAATCCGGACGATGCCCTTAAAATTGCGGAGCAAGTTATCCTCAATAAAAGAAGCCGTGAGAGCGCCGAAAAAACAAAGCAGAATCTTAAAAAGAAGCTTGCAGGAAATATCGACCTGTCCAACATGGTACAGAAATTCGTGGACTGCCGTACAAAGGATCTGTCCCGCCGTGAGATCTACATCGTGGAGGGAGACTCCGCTCTTGGTTCGTGTAAGACTGCCCGTGATTCGGAATTTCAGGCTATCATTCCCGTCCGCGGAAAAATTCTCAACTGTCTGAAAGCCGATTACGACAAGATTTTCAAGAACGAAATTATTACGGACATCATAAAAGTTCTCGGCTGCGGAGTTGAGGTAAAGTCCAAATCAAATAAGGAGCTTTCCACCTTTAATATTGAAAATCTGAAATGGAATAAGATCATTATTGCCACCGATGCAGATTACGACGGATTCCAGATCAGAACGCTTATCCTTACAATGCTGTACCGTCTTACTCCCACGCTGATAGATCAGGGATATGTCTATATTGCGGAGACTCCCCTGTTTGAGATCAACACAAAGGACAGGACATATTTTGCCTATGACGAAAAGGAAAAAGCGGAAATTCTCGGCATGATCGGTGACCAGAAATATAAAATAGACCGCTCCAAAGGACTTGGTGAAAACGACCCTGAGATGATGTCCCTTACCACAATGAATCCGGACACAAGACGTCTGATAAAAATCACCCCAACCGATGTAAATTCCACCGCAGAAAAATTCGATCTGCTTCTGGGAGACAATTTACAGGGACGTAAGGATTATATCGCCCAGTACGGAAATCTCTATCTTGAAATGGCGGATATATCTTAAGCTGGAAGGAGTATGGTCATAAAAATGAATACCTACTGGTCTCAATATGTGCAGAAGACAGAAGAGCTTTATTTATCACGGGCGTTAAAATTCAACAATAAAAATATTGATAAACTGACAGACATTATGCAGCTGCGTGATGGAATGGACATCCTTGAAGTAGGATGCGCCGGAGGTCTCCTCTGCCATCTGCTGCAGGAAAGACTTCCGGGCGCAAAAATTACGGGATTGGATTTTGATACCGGACACATTGATTATGCTAATAAAAAGAACGAGGAACTTGGTCTCCATTGTAATTTTATCGCAGGAGACGCAACACAGCTCCCCTTTGAGGATAATACCTTCGATGCTTGTTATTCACATACCGTGATAAATTTCTGTGACCCTGAAAAATTCGTAAGCGAACAGTACAGGGTTTTGAAACCGGGCGGTAGAATGATAATCATGGGAGTTTATGAAAGAGGCTATAAACCGGAAGAGTGGATACCCACCGATGACTGCGAGGAAAAGGAGCTGTTTGATAAGGTCTGGGAAGCGGCATCACACAATCCTAACAGCAATATCAAACGGTATGAGGACAGAAAAGAAAAGTTTTTTTCATATCTGGCAGCACAGGGATTCCGCAATATTTCTATAGATGCAATGGCTTCGGTAACTTATGCTCCGGACTGCGATAATATCGACGACGAAACAGCAAGAGCGCAGATAAATAATGACAGAATATCGGAACTCAGCAGCGCAGAAAAAGCGTACAGAATGGCACCTGACGCCCTGAGCAAAACGGAATATCAGACATTACTGGACATGATAAACCGCAGATTTGATAAAAGGATACAGGAATATGAAAGCGGAAATAAAAGCTGGGAATTCCGCATTGCAACAACTGTATTTATTAGCGGAACAAAATAATTGTATTTTACAAGGAATTTGAACAATGGATCAAAATAAAATCGAAAAATTCATCGACAGACAGAATGTCAGCTTTATATGTTCTGTCGATGATGAGCAATGTCCTAATGTTAAGGCTATGCTTAAACCAAGAAAAAGAATAGGATTAACCACATTCTATTTTTCCACCAATACTTCATCAATGAGAGTAAAGCAGTATCAGGAAAACCCGAACGCAAGCATTTATTTTTATCATAAAGGATTGTTTAAGTACGTTGGAGTAATGCTGATAGGGAAAATGGAGGTATTGACAGATCAGGAAACTAAAAATATGATCTGGAAAAAGGGAGACACTATTTTTTACAAAAAAGGCGTGACTGACCCTGATTATTGTGTATTAAAATTTACTGCATCCAAGGGAAGATATTATCAGGATCTGAAAACAGAAAGCTTTGATATAACTGCGTAGGAATCAAAGGAGAATTTTTATGAGAAAATGTATCAGATGCGGAACAGAAATGAAAGAGGACTGCGCAATAAAAGTGCAGGGTGCAGGATACGGCATAGTTTTATCCACCGAAAAGGACAAGCTTTTTAAGGGACGTATCGGTGAGCCTAAGGTCGCTATCTGTCCCGAATGTGGCGAGGTCTCAATTTACATTGAAGATACTTCCTGTGTTGATACTAATTCCAAATTAAAATGTTAACAAAAAATCTTCGCCAAACCCATAAACGCAAGCTTTTGCTCAATTTTTTTTGTACACTTTATGATTTGTAGTTAATATGAAATAAAAATCAAACGTAATTGGAGTTAATTATTATGATTGATGGCAACAAATCTCTCGAAGAGCTTGAAAATTGCTGTTGGGATGATATAGATTTTGATTCATATGTTGTACGGACAGCTCAGGCAGCAAGAAAAAAGTCGCTTTCTCAATTAACAAATGAGGAGATCAGACTGTTAATAAATCAAAAAATAGGGTTA
>JAFLUJ010000052.1 GCA_022511485.1 Oscillospiraceae bacterium
AGGAAGTCGTTCAATACTAATCCCGCCAAAACTGTAGGTTTTGGCAAGCCGCCTATTTCAGGCGGTTCAAAAAATAGACTTTGTCTATTTTTTGACTTAGGATTAGTATTAATAATCGGGATTAGTATGACTAAAAAGGAGGATTTTTTATGAGAAGAATTGCCATAATTTTCGGACTGCTGACGATGCTTCTGCTGACCGGCTGCGAATCCGATGATGTAATGTCCGGAATATCGGAAACTATAGACACGCTTCCGGAGGAGCAGGAAACAGATACAGATGAAAAACCCGAATATATATTTGATTGGGAAGTCACCGAAAAGAAAGAAAACGATCCCGATGATGAACAGGAGCAGACAGACCGCAGCAGCCCGTACAAAGGTCCTGATGATTTTTATATAAATGTTACCGACTGCAATGGTGATGAAAAGACCATTTTTTATATGTGCGGCGATGAGGAAAATGATACCAGTGTGTATATGCAGGATAAAATGGACGATCCGGAGTCTCATTTCGGATATATAAGCGTCCTTTCACAGGATCTGCCCGCAAAGACAGACAGCGCTTTTTTCGGCGAGGAACTGAAAAAATTTGCGGATCAGGCGTACATGGGATATGCCGCTATTTCATATTTCTATGCCGACAACGGTTTCTCCTCTTCAAGTCAGACGGTGGATGTCAACACAGACCCCGAAAAATTTGAAAAGCTGATGGATGCTATATGCTCCTTTGAACCGGAGTATGTCCCTGAGCTTATGGAGGAACAGTCCGGGGAGGGAAACAGTGCTGTAAATTCTACTGTTCATGTTTATGATAGTACCGTAAACGGAAATTATGATATGCGTTATCCGCTCAGCTCTCTGAATATATATCCGGGAAATATTGAGCATTACCCTAATATAACGACCGCTACTATGGCAAGTCTGCACTCTGTTCCGTCCATAAACTTTTCTTTCAGCAGATACGGCAGCAAGGCGATCGGACGAATGAGGGTCTATGATTATCGGGAGATCCAGAAGCTTACCCTGTCCAAAAAGCAGCCTCCCTCTCCGGAGGAGCTTGAAAAGGCTTATTATGAAAGTACATATTATATTTCCGACTGGTTCTACATCGACGATACCGAATTTTACGACTGCGCCCTGAAATATGTGCTGCTGAGTGAGGATAACGAGTTTCCGGGAATAAAGCAGAAAAGCACCTTTGACGGATACGACTCACAGGCGGGATTTTCGGAAAACATTGCTGCACATCTGAATACCTCCGGCAAAATACCGGACGGCTACGAGACTGCACAGTTCAGAAATATTTATTTTGTCATTCCCAAGGACGGAAAAATAATGATGAACGGCGACGCCATGTTTATGTGGGAAAATAATGACGATGCTGAAATAGTATTCCGCGTATCCAAGACCGTCAGTGGAGGAAGCCGCTCGGAAACCATTGTATCCGAGGTGGGAAAATACAACAATGAATACAGCAGATACCGGTCGTTATATGATGAGACCCAGCATTACTACTGGGACGAGGTTTCCTTCCACGATACAGAGGGAAACAACTGGATAGCTGCATTCAAGCTGAACTCCGACAAGCGTACCGATGAGTACGATACAATGGTCAGAAATGTTCTGGGAAGCATTTCTTTATACGATCCCGGCGAGCAAAGGGAGGACGTAAAAATAAAGCTTGCATCAGAGCCAAGCGTCTATGCGGACAGCTCAGAGCTGGCAGGCAGCAATTCAGACAGAGGAAACTCCTATATAGCATACTATCCCGATATGATGCTTGTAACATTTTATGCACTTGACTGGAACAATAACTATGATACCGGATTTGAATGTTATCTTGAAAAACGGGAAGCTGACGGTCAGTGGTACAGAGTAGAGCCTCTTGGCGGCGGCATAACTCAGGTAAACAACGGATCTGGACATTTCTACAATGTTTTTGAAAGCGGCAGACAGCACGTGACCTTTGACCTTGCGGCATATCCTCTGCTCCCTCCCGGATATTACAGGATCGTTAAGCCTTTCTGGGAGGAAGGCAGCGACGATCACCATCAGTATGCAGCGTTTTTTGAATTTAAAATGAGCGAGGTCGCAGGCTACGGCAGCGGGATAACAGCAAGCGCAAAATGCGGTCAGGAGACATATCCGTCAAACGTCAGGGAGATAACCTATACCGTCGAAGTCGATGGTAATTCGTTTGTGATCAGTGATATAGCAGATATTGAACGTCTTGAAAACGGAGAATGGGTCTCTGTAAGGACGAAACCGCTGCGGTTAAATTCCATCGGCGGAAGCTACTCCCTGAGATTTTCCGGCATGGAGGAGACCATAGACACAGGCAGCTTTGACCTTTCAGAGCCGGGGGAATATCGCATACGGATTTCCGTCGGCGCGTATGACTATGAAACAGATGAAAATATGTTTGTTGATAATTACGATACAGTGTACGCGTACTTTAAGATCAGTTCATAACAGAGGGAGGTCAATATGCATAATAAAAAAGCTTCAAAGAAAATGATCTTTATACCTTTGGTTATACTATGTGCGGCAGTAATAGCTTTGTTACTGTGTTATATCAATATTCATTGGTGGAAGATCAGATCCGCCGGTGAGATAAAAAGCATTGGCGTAAGGCTTGGACTTGATAACGGTTATAAGGACATAACAATTACCGACAGCGCTGAAATTGAATATATAAGAAATATGGCGGCTGACATTCAGGATGAGTTTAATTTTTTTGGCGCTAAGATCCGTGATGCTGAATACTTTCAGTCGGATGCACATATTTGTTTGCTTTTTAATTATAGTGACGGTCGGAAACAGGAATTTTGGGTGCAGAAAAACTCCGCTGTTGGTTTTATGGGACAGGATTACTACTGGAAATATATTCGTATGGATAACGTAAATACAAATGAACTGTACGATTATTTTCAGGAAGATCTCATTTGACGAAAAAAATATCATAAATTTCTCAAAACCTATTGACATACAGCCATAAAAATGGTAAAATAGAAACAGAATAAATGTTCGATTTTTGTATGGAGGAATTTTTATGGCTGATTCAAAGAAAAAAGCCGACGGCAAAAAGGAGTCGGTAGTAAAGCTCACCAGTACAGAGGAAAAGAAAAAAGCGCTGGACGCAGCTATCCAGCATATAGAAAAGCAGTACGGCAAGGGAGCGGTAATGAAGCTGGGACAGGCAGCAGATTACAACGTGGACGCTATCCCTACCGGTTCTATGACGCTGGATATGGCTCTTGGTATAGGAGGCGTCCCAAGAGGACGTATTGTTGAAATATTCGGACCGGAAAGCTCCGGTAAGACCACCGTTGCTTTGCAGATCGTTGCGGAGGCTCAGAAAATGGGCGGAGAAGTTGCTTTCGTGGACGTTGAACACGCCCTTGACCCTGTTTACGCCCGTGCTCTGGGAGTTGACATCGACAATATGTTGGTGTCTCAGCCGGACAGCGGCGAACAGGCTCTGGAGATCGCGGAGGCTCTGGTGCGCTCCGGCGCGCTGGACGTTATTGTCCTGGACTCTGTTGCTGCTATGGTAACCAAAGCTGAAATTGACGGCGATATGGGAGATACCCATGTAGGTCAGCTTGCAAGGCTTATGTCACAGGCAATGCGCAAGCTTACATCTGTTATTTCCAAGTCAAACTGCGTGGCTATCTTCATTAACCAGATACGTGAGAAGATCGGCGTTATTTACGGCAATCCCGAAACTACTCCCGGCGGTCGCGCCCTGAAATTCTACAGCTCGGTGCGTATCGACGTCCGCAAAGGCGAGGCTATAAAGAACGGCTCTGAGATCATCGGAAGCAGAACTAAGTGTAAGGTAGTAAAAAATAAGGTATCCCCTCCCTTCAAGGAAGCGGAGTTCGATCTGCTGTTCGGTCAGGGAATTTCCCGTACCGGCGAGGTAGTTGATATTGCCGTCGATCTGGACATCATACACAAAAGCGGTGCATGGTTCTCCTATAACGGAGATAAGATAGGTCAGGGACGTGAAAATACCAAGGAGTGGCTGAAAAATAATCCGGAGGTCATGAAGGAGATCGAGGATCAGATAAAAGCTAAGTCAGACGAAGTTGATATGCTTTCAAAGAAAAGCAAGAAGACCTCCGCTGCTGAAAGTGCGGCAGCGGCAGCAGCAGAGGCTGCAACGGCGGCGGAAACTCCTGCATCGCCGTCCGGTTCTGCATCAGCGAAAAAGCCGGCTGTGGACGTCACAATTGATGCAGAAGACGATTTTGAGGAATTTACTCCTGTCGTTAAATAGGAGCTTACACAATGATAGTAACAGAAATATCTCAGTACAAGGGAAGCACGATGTGCGTAGTTTTTGACGACGACAGACGGATATACATTCACAGTAAAATACTGACCGAATACCATCTGAAAGAGGGTATGGACGTTCCCGAGGCAGCGGTGGAGGAGATCGTGGAAGCAAACGATTACCGCAGAGCACGGGAACGTGCTTTGTATCTGCTTGACGTCCGGGATTACAGCTTCATGGAGATGTATGAAAAGCTGATAAATAACTACTCCGAGGAGATAAGTCTGCGGGTCTGCAAAAGTCTTGCGGAGACCCGTCTTATCAACGACAGGCGTTATGCGGAAGCCCGTGCCCGGGAGCTTTTTGAAGTAAAAAGGGTGGGGGTCTACAAAGTCCGGCAGGAGTTGAAACGCAGGGGTATCCCGGACAGCATAATCGAAGAAGTCGTAGAAGAATACTCAGATGAAGATGACAGCCTTGCCCGTCTGGAGGAGCTTGTTGAGAAAAAATACGAGCGTTATCTGACGGATGAAAAAGGTGTAAAGAAGGTTCGGAATGCTCTGCTCAGGCAGGGATACAGCTACAGTGAGATAAACGCTGTACTTGACCTGTATGATCTTGATTTTACGGAATGAAAAATTTTTCCTTGTCAGTTTAATGACGGGGAAATTTTTTATATATTTTGCGTGATACTTTAACATAACTTCCCTTAAATATAATGGCATATCTCCGCGAAAAATAGTATAAAATACAAATCAAATTATGTCGATTTTTATTTCGGAGGTAAGCTATGCCAAAAGCTGTTGAAAATCTTGTACTGTTCCTTTTCGGAGGAGTACTATACTCAATGATAGAGGTTCTCGGCAGGGGATACACTCACTGGAGCATGACCATTACCGGAGGGCTCTGCCTTGTACTTCTGTACCGACACTTCATTGCCCGTCCCAATGACCCGCTGCTTATGAAATGTCTTTTCGGAGCTATCGTCATAACTCTGTTGGAGTTCATAGCCGGCTGCATTGTAAATCTGTGGCTTGGCTGGAATGTCTGGGACTACTCGGAGCTGATGTTCAATCTTTACGGACAGATATGTCTCCCATTTTCTGTGCTGTGGTTTCTGCTGACTATGCCGGTGGTTGCTCTCACTGAGCTTTTCAGCCGGCGTTTTAACGAGATCAGACATTCATACACTTATTTACAGGAAGCAGAACGCCGTCCGGCTTAAAACACCGGACGGTTTTTTCTGATTAAATAGATAAATCATAATTTGCGGGGAAGCCCCCGCGGGCAGATTCTACCCCACCGTTAGTAAAATCAAGAGATTT
>JAFLUJ010000053.1 GCA_022511485.1 Oscillospiraceae bacterium
ACGGATATTTCCAGCAAGTCCCTGGAAGCTTCGCAAACCACCTTTACCGACTTCTCTGCATATCGGACAGCATTGGAAACAAGGTTTTCATACACCTGCATGACGATCTCACTGTCGGTAAAAATTTTCTCCCTGTCAGAAGAAAACTCCGTCACAAACTCTTTTTCTGTACAAAGGAGCTTTCCCGTCTCTGACAGATTTTCAAATAGTTTTTCCGTGGAGACCTCCTCTTTCTGAGGGACAATATCCTCCAGTTTCTGAACAGCGTTCATTTTTATGGTGTAATGTTCAAGACGGGAGATCTGTCCGTTCATCATTGAGATCACCGACAGAAGCTTGTCCTCGCTGACTTTGCCCTCCGGTATATATTTTTCAAGGTAATCACTGTATCCTTTAAGCACCGTCAGCGGAGTGCGCAGATCATGGGAAAATGCAGAGTTAAGACGTTTCCGTTCCTCCAGTGACCGCCACATTTCCCGGTTGCTTTCATAAAGCGCGGAGCGCATTTCGTCAAATGCTGTACAAAGCATACCAAGCTCATTTTGCTTTTTGTATTCAACCTTGAAATCCAGCTGATTATCTGAAATTCTTTTAGAAGCGTCAAGAAGAATATTGATAGGCTTTTTTAGTTCAATATTGTAGAATACCGCCCCGGTCAGCACAATGCAAACAATTACCCATATCGGCACTAAAAGCATCTGCGCGTTGCTGATTATCCAGTATACTGCCTGATGCTCCTGATCGTAAGTCTGTATTGGATTTCCACTTTGATCAGTATAGATCACATATGTGTCACCATCCTCGCTTATATGCAGTTCGTAATAACTATCTGACAGCTTTAATTCTGGATATTTGTATCTGTACCAATCCTGTATATAATTCGTAACAATTCCTATACCAAAAGAGCCTGCAACGGATATTAAAAAGCATAACGGAAGATACCAGAGAAAACACCATTTCAGAGAGTGAAATTTTTTCATTTTACCCATTTGTAACCCATTCCCCATACAGTTTCGATGCGGGTGTCCTCACCATACTTTGACAGCTTGGCTCGTATCCGACGGATATGCTCGGCGATAACGGAGCTGTCCCCCTCGGCGTCATATCCCCATATTTTTTCATAGATGCGCTCCTTGTCGAAGACCTGACCGCAGTTTATCGAAAGCAGCTCTATTATCTGGTACTCCTTTTTTGCAAGGTCGATGACGGTACTTTCTGCGGAGACCGTTTTTGCTGTGTAGTCAATGGTGAGACCTCCGAAAAACCGGACGTTCGCCTGTGCTTTTATCCTGTGGTCGCGGCGTATGTGTGCGGAAACTCTTGCTCCCAGCTCGTCAATGGAAAATGGCTTGATGATATAGTCGTCGCCTCCGGAGGCAAAGCCCTCTATCTTGTCGCTGTCCTCGATACGCGCCGTCAGAAAAAGTATGGGACAGGAAACATAGTCCCGTATCTTTTTGCAGACCGACAAGCCGTCGCCGTCCGGCATATTTATATCAAGCAGGATAATATCCGGAGCCTGAGCAGCCTTTTCAATTGCCTCCGCTCCGGAATACGCTGTGATCACCAGATAATCGTTTATTTCAAAATAATCTTTAAGCAGACTTACAACATCCCTTTCGTCGTCTGCCACCAGAATTTTGTACATATGCATTACCTTGCCTCTCGCCTGTTTTTATTATTATACACCGTAAATATCAACTTTTTATCAACTGATCTTTTCCGATAATATAATTATCCTGCTGTTCGGGACGAGCCTTGCGCAATGCCGCACTGCATACATCACAATTTCATAAGCATATCTCCCTTGACGTCCTCTGCTTTCCATGGGATAAGAACGAAGCTTCCCTTTGTGTGACTGTCGATACGATCTATCCATCCGACTTCACTGCTTGCCTTTGCTTTCAGAAGTTCATTTTTGGGCTTTGCAGCATAAAGAGAGGAATTTATTATCCACCATTTGCTGCCGATCTCAGCGCGTTTTAAATCTTCCTCTAACCGTAAAGCTTCATATACGGGAGTAGCCTCGGGAAGCGTTACAATGATGACCTCCGTTTCCTCCGATTTAAGACGGGGAAGCAGCTTTTTGACGGATTCCGGAGTTTCACCCTTTGTACGCCTGATCTCCCTGTTGTAGCTTTGAGTGGATTCCAGAAGGAGAAGCGTGTGTCCTGTGGGAGCAGTATCAATTACCACGATCTCATCGTCCGCCTTCTCCACTATCTCTGCAAAGGCTCTGAACACGGAAATTTCCTGTGTACATGGCGACCGCAGATCTTCCTCGATATAAGCAATATCAGCGTCGCTCAATCCGTTTTCCCTTGCCTTTGAGATCACCTCATTCTGATATTTTTTTAGTTCCTCACGTTCGTCAATGTGGCTCATGGAAATACCGCTTGTTTCATCAAGCACAAATTTCAGATGTGCCGCCGGATCGGTCGTTGTAAGGTGAACTTTCTTTCCCCTTTTGGAAAGTCCGAGAGCAATTGCCGCAGCGCAGGTGGTTTTTCCGACACCTCCCTTGCCCATTGTGAAAATAACCTTTTTCTCCGACCTGTCAAGATAGTCCACAATATCAGAAAGCTTTGCTGTATTTTCCGCATTTATTTTTTCCTCCCCGACAATGCAGCGGTCATCCTTAAGCAAACTGCGGACATTATCAAGTCCGGTTATGTTATATGCACGAAGGGGAATATTATAGGTTTCCATATCTCTCATATGGTCAGGCATATTTTCTATGGCGGACTGCTGTTTTTCGTACAGCTTATCGGAGATCTCATCATCATGTGATGTAAGGATACCATTCACAATAAGGATCTGATTGTTTACGCCGATCTCTGAAAGCTCCTTTGAAGCCCTGTCTGCCTCTTTTAAGGGAGCGTCCTCCGGTCTTGTGACAAGTACAAGAGTGGTCATGCTTTTGTCCGAAAGAGTTTCAACCGCCTGCTTGTATATCGCCTTTTTGCTTTCCAGTCCGGAAAGCTGTCCCAGACAGGAAGCTCCATGTGTACTTTCGCTGATAAAACTGCTCCATGCAGAGGGTAACTGTAACATACGCAGAGTATGTCCTGTGGGAGCGGTATCAAAAATAATATGATCATATTCACTTTGAATTTTTTCATCGGTGATAAATTCGGAAAATTCGTTAAAGGCGGCGATCTCAACCGTACAAGAGCCGGAAAGCTGTTCTTCCATATTGGCGATAACGCTGTCAGGAAGCTTTCCCCGGTATGGAGCGATAACGCTTTCCCTGTATTCAGCGGCAGCCTTAACGGGATCAAGATTTGCAACAGTCAGGTTAGGAACGCCGGGGATCGTTACTCCCTTATTGTCAAGCTCCATTCCGAAAACGTCCTGCAAGTTTGAGGCGGGATCGGTGCTTATCAGCAGAACTTTTTTCCCGCTGTCCGCAAGGGAAAGAGCTGTTGCACAGGCAGCGGAGGTTTTTCCCACTCCGCCCTTTCCGGTATAAAATAGGTATTTTGTCCTGACCTGCTCAAATGGGTCGAATATCTTCATCCGCAGCATCCTCCGTCACAGCAGCAGCCGCTGTCCTTTGGAATATCCGGCAGCATTGCAGAGGGCGGCAGTTCAAGCAGGGAGAGTATTTCCTCATTTGTTGGATACCTGCCCTCAATTACGATCTCCCCATCAACAGTAACGCAGGGCAGAGCGTCCGCTCCTTTCTGATTTACATAGACGTTGATGGTCTGATTTGTTACAAACTCCATAGGCGCACTGTTCAGATTGAAACGGTCGATCACAACGCCGTTCTGTTTTAACGTATTGAGGACAGTGGTAATACGGAGAAGCTCCGGGTCAACACTTGCGCCGCATACGCCAGTTTCACAGCAAAGGGCAGGCTCAAAGATCTGCATTTTTTTCATATTAAAAACTCCTTTTCAAATTATGATTTATCTGCATTGGCTGAAAACCAACTGCTTGTTTTTTTCACTGCTCATAACTATCGCTCCTTATTAATAGAAATATAGAAATATGTCAATGCTTTGTCCTTTATACAAGCCGTGAACAGATAATATTATTCACGGCTACTTGCATTTACATTCCTCACTGCATGGATCATCCGGACAGTCAACGTTCGTAAGCTCGTCAAAGTATTGACGGGCAATTTCCACACCGGCTCTGGAAATGGAATAGTACATCCATTTTCCCTCCTTGCGTCCCTCAACGATCCCGCTGTCGCACAATATTTTCATGTGGTGGGAAAGGGTAGGCTGAGTAATATTCATTTCCTCTAAAAGCTTGCAGGCACATTTTTCTCCGCTTTGGAGCATCTGCAATATCTTTACCCGGTTTTCATCACAAAACGCCTTGAAGATCACGGCGGTCTTTTTAACGTCTATCTCCATTTTCTCACCTCGCATGGTTTTTTCTATCTATGGTCATTCCAATTCGATAATATCACCATGATTAGTGAATATCGTTCTTCCGTTGGTGATCTCAATTTTTTCTGCGGAAATATATTTTTTTATATCCATATTTGTTGCCATATTAACGGTGGTATCGGCATTAGACAGGGAAACCTTTGTATCCCCGCAGCATCCGCCGAAGGGAAGCGAATCTCCGCCTCCAACAGAAGCACGGAAAGAGGCTCCATCTATTTTTACATCCGATCTTCCGTCAAGCGCACCAACGCAGGTACAGCGGGGAGATCTTATATCTATATTTACAATTGCGTTGTCTATTAAAATTTTTGCTTCCGCTCCGCTGAATGTTCCGACAGCTGCCAGCTCTGCACCGCCCATATAAAGCTTTGCCGAGCTTCTGGTAATATGTATGTCAGTATTATTGGTTATTGAACCTATTGCTGCTCCCTTTGCAAGGGAAATGTCAGTGTTAAAGTCACAGTTGACTATTTCCAGCTTGCTGTCAGCATAAAGCGCACCGATACCTATTCCTGTATCGCCGCTTAGATTCAGGATATACCTTCCCTGATACATCGTTATATTTCCACCAAGTCCTGAGCCGATACCCACGCCGGTCTGTCCGTTTGCAGTTATGGTCACTGTACCTGACTGATCAAAAATAATTTCACCATGCACGGAGGAAATATCGTTTCCTATGCCAAAGTATTCTACAGAATCGGTCTTTATATTAAGATTTCCTTCGCCTTCAAGAGTAAGCTTTGCACTTTCCGGGATACGTATACCGCCTTTGCTCAGCTTATTTTCACCCTTGAGCAGCAGGGTCACATCACTGTTTTCCCCCAGATCAATACAGGGACGGTTCTTTACATTGGACAAATGCACATTCTCCAGCACGATCCTGCCTTTGAAGCCATCAGCCGTCTCAATATGTATATCAGTGTCAAGGGATGGAGATCCGACAACAGTGATCTCATTGTTTGTTACGATGTCCTTTCCGATAAGAATACATTCATAGCCGTCCTTTACAAGCCTTTCAAGCTGCACACGATCGGCAGCATCGGCATTATACACCTGCTGACCCTTGCCGTCCTGACGTTCCTGATGGCAAAGCTTTATTTCCTGCCTGATCTCATATGGAATGGAATCAATGATCTCCTCATCTGGTCTGGCAGTATAAAAGCCCTGTATGAGGTCTGCGCCAAGCAGTA
>JAFLUJ010000093.1 GCA_022511485.1 Oscillospiraceae bacterium
TTTACTTTCGATGTCTTTTTCAAGATGATAAATGCTGCCTTCTTTATCTCTTAACTTATTTCTAAGCTGAACATTCTCCACGACTATTTTATAATCGTTATAGTGCGGTTTCAGCAAATCCTCTGCGGTGGGGTCGATCCAAAGGCAGCCTCTTTTGTAAACGTGTCCGTCAAGCTGACCGCCCAGCTTTTTGATTTTCTTGTAGACCGCCTGATGTGAGATACTGTATTTCTTACAAAATTCGCTTACCTTCATCTTCATCTCTCCTTAGTCATTGCTGTTGCCGTCTGGTTTTATTTTTGGCGTGTTGTTCATAGCGTAATCCACAAGAGCCTGCAGATCATAGGAATGCTCACCGCTATCATCTGAACGCATAATATTTTCAGACGCACCTTTCCCATCTTCCGGGTCAATAATATCTTCCCACCGCTTACCGTTAAGCCATGTTGCCGGATATGGAATAAACTGACCGTTATCTTTCTGCCACTGAACAGATTTCTTCTGCTGCTCCAAAGCCAAAAGAATTTCCTCTGTCAATTTATCATCTGGTTTTAGCTTTTGCCAAGCTCTTAACGCATTTTGTTTTGCGGTTTTCTTGGGATATATCGCCCAGAACCTATCGAAACGCTGCTGCATTTTGGCAGTTTCTACGTTTTCATTTGAGGGGGTAGGGGGAGTATTTGTAATCGTACTCGTATTTGTGTTTGTAGTTGTATTTGTATATGTACATGACTTTGCATTGCCATTTTCGGGATTTGCATTGTTTTGCATAGGACTTGCATTGTTATATTCTGCATTTGCATTGGAACGCCAGCGAGAGTTAGCACTTTCCTTACGCTTATTGGAAAGCTCTGCTGCTCTCCTGACCTGACCGTTTACAAGCGAAAATACCGCATTTTCAATGGGACTAAGTTCTGTGGTTTCTTCGTGAATACAATCACGGAATAAAGCAGTAACTATCCGATCACGTTCTTCTGTGGATAAAGAGAGCAAGATGCGGATTTCATCTTCATATAACTTTATAGATTCAGCCATCTGCGTCTTTCACCTCCTCCCTTGAATGATAGCCGTAAAATTTTTCTTCAAAAAATCTGCGGCTTACCTTTCCGGCGATAACTATGTAGCCTCGCTTTTTCAGTTCCTCATTCAGTTCTCTCACGACTTTATATGCAAAGGCTTTGCTTACATCAAGCTCCTGTGCTATTTCAGTCGCACCGATCAACATATTATTCTGCATAACATATATGCTCCTTTCTATTTAGATTCTAATACATAATATGAATTTAAAGTTCGTATTATGTATTAATTACATTATATACCAGCTTTTCTTGCTTGTCAATACATTTTACGAATTTTATTTTAAAATTTTTACTTGCATTTCGTATAATAATATGTTATAATGTTTCAAAGAGGTGATTTTTCTTGAATAAGGAGACTGTTTCCAAATTAGTTGGTGAGCGTATAGCTGAATGTCGGAAGAAAAAAGGATTGACTGGTATGACCCAGTCTGATCTGGCAGCTAAGTTAGGCAAATCATTGAGAACCATTCAGAAATATGAAAGCGGCGATATTGATATTACGCTGTCTGCCCTTGTGGAAATATCCGAAGTATTAGGAGTATCTGTAAATTATTTGGTTGGTTATCAGCCGTCACATATAAAACTGGAATCCCTTTCCGATGTACAAGCCTTTATCATTGAGCTTGACAAAAAGGAAGAACTTCATTTTGACCTTGATGTAAACAAAGATGATAACCAATGCAGCTGTTCCTTAACATTTTCATCGCCGGATATACATTCGATACTGAATTCAGAGCTTTGTCGCTTTTTGGAAACATTTAAGACCAACAGAGAGGCATTACAGTCCTACTGGATAGATTATGAAACCTTTGAGGCGTGGGCGAATAGTGCTGTGGAGAAAAATCAGCTCTCATTTATCCATGATCGTGAAATTAAGCCATTAGACAGCTCCGAGCTTGCAAAAAAGCGTGAGGAACTCAACAAGAAAGACTAACAGAAAGGAAGGATACTATGTCTGTAACAAAGGATACCAAAACAGGTAAGTGGATGTCGCAGATCCGCATAACCGATTGGCAGGGGAAAACCGTTCACAAAAAGAAAAGAGGCTTCTCTACAAAGCGAGAAGCTCTTGAATGGGAACGTGATTTCATTTCTCGGAATAAGGGCAGCGTTAATATGAAATTCGGGGACTTTCTGCAAGTCTATCTGAACGATATGAGCCAAAGACTGAAACATTCCACCCTTGAAAACAAGAGATACATGATTGAACTTAAAATAGCACCTTATTTTTCAAAAATGCCTATCAATGAAATAAAGCCTACTGATATAAGAGACTGGCAGAACTCATTGACAAGCTATCGTGATGAAAAAGGGAACGGATATTCCCAGACCTATCTGAAAGCCATAAACAATCAGATAACAGCAATTTTTAATTATGCGGTGAAATATTATGATCTGCGTGAAAATCCTTGTCATAAGGCAGGAAGTATCGGAAAGAAAAATGCCGATGAGATGTCATTCTGGACAAAGCCGGAATTTGAGCAGTTTATAGAGGCTGTGAAAGACAAACAGTTATCTTATACCTTGTTTATGACATTATACTATACGGGTATCAGAGAGGGAGAAGTTCTTGCGCTCACGCCTGCTGATATAGATTTCGACAAAAAGACCATTACGATCAACAAAAGCTATCAACGGCTGAACAAGGAAGATATAATCACCACTCCCAAAACACCTAAAAGCAACAGAGTCATAGTTATACCGCAATTTCTGTGTGATTGCCTGAAAGATTACATATCTCATTGCTACGAGCTACAGCCGACCGACAGATTATTTCCCTGCACAAAATACTATTTATCTCACGAAATGGACAGAGGTTGCAAAAAGTCCGGCGTAAAAAGAATTCGGGTACACGATATACGCCATAGCCACGCAAGTCTTTTAGTGGAGATGGGATTCTCTCCGCTGCTGATCGCTGAACGGCTCGGACACGAAAAAGTCCAGACCACGATGGAAACATATAGCCACCTTTACCCCAACAAGCAAGCTGAGGTTGCCGAAAAGCTTGATGGGGATATAAAAATACCGTAAATGTAGCCAAAATGTAGCCACTAAAATTAAAAAAATCCGTTTAAATGACTATTTTAAGCCATTTAAACGGATTTAAAATTATTATTTTTCTATTCCCACTCTATTGTGGCAGGCGGTTTTGTCGTAACGTCGTACACCACGCGATTTATTGATTTCACCTCGTTGACTATCCTGTTTGCGCATATCGAGAGAACTTCATATGGTATCTTTGCAAAGTCGGCGGTCATAAAATCCGTGGTGGTAACGCCTCTAAGGGCGAGGGTGTAATCGTATGTTCTGCCGTCTCCCATTACTCCGACAGAGCGCATATTTGTCAGGACGGCAAAGTATTGGTGGATCTCCTTATCAAGTCCTGCTTTGGCGATTTCCTCGCGGAAGATGTAGTCTGCATCTTGGAGGATTCCCAGCTTTTCGTCGGTTATCTCTCCGATGATGCGTATTGCAAGTCCCGGGCCGGGGAAGGGCTGGCGGTCAACAAGTACATCCGAAAGTCCCAATTCACGTCCGAGAGCCCGCACCTCGTCCTTGAAAAGCATCCGCAACGGCTCAATTATCTCCTTGAAGTCCACGTAGTCCGGAAGTCCGCCTACGTTGTGGTGTGATTTGATAACTGCGGCGTCTCCTGTTCCGCTTTCTATGATGTCCGGGTAGATCGTCCCCTGGACAAGGAAGTCCACCTTGCCGATCTTCTTTGCCTCCTGCTCGAAAACACGGATGAATTCTTCGCCGATTATTTTTCTCTTTGTCTCCGGATCTGACACTCCCTGCATTTTTGACATGAACTGTTCCTTGGCATTGACCCGGACAAAGTTTATTCCCCAGCCGGCAAAGGCTTCTTCGATCTCGTCTCCTTCGTTCTTGCGCATGAATCCATGATCTACAAATATGCAGGTCAGTTTGTCTCCCACCGCTTTCGCCAGCAGGGCTGCTGCTACTGAGCTGTCCACACCTCCGGAAAGAGCCAACAGTACCTTGCCGTCTCCCACCTTTTCACGGATATTCTTTATGGCTGTTTCTGCGTAGCCTCCCATTGTCCAGTCGCCCGTACATCCGCAGACGTTATACAGAAATCCCCTCAGCATTGCTGTTCCGTTTTCGGTGTGGTTCACTTCCGGGTGAAACTGCACGGCGTACAGCTTCTTCTCCGGACACTCCATTGCTGCGGTGGGACAGCAGTCGGTGTGAGCGGTCACCTTAAATCCCTCCGGGACTTTTTCTATGTAGTCGGTATGGCTCATCCAGGAAATTCCCTTTTGAGGAAGTCCCTTAAATACGGCAGAGGAAACGTCATAATTGGTCTCTGTCTTGCCGTATTCGCTTGTTATCGCTGTGGTGACCTTGCCTCCCAGCAGATGTGCCATGAGCTGGCAGCCGTAGCATATCCCAAGAATGGGTATGCCAAGCTCGAAAATTTCCTTTGAGCAGGAGGGGGAGTCCTCTTTATAGACGCTGTTCGGACCTCCGGTGAAGATAATTCCAACAGGGTCTAAGGCTTTTATATCCTGAATGGGAGTTTTGTATGACTTTACTTCGCAGTATACTCCGCACTCTCTGACGCGTCTTGCGATAAGCTGATTGTACTGTCCGCCGAAATCAAGAACTATTACGAGCTGATGTGTGTCCGACATTTTCAACATTCCTTTCAACATTTTAATCCATTATATCATAAGTCGGACGGAAACGCAACCGTAATTTTCTAACTTATCAGGCGAGTTTATAAAAAAGGATAAGTATCATCAGTCTTGCGGGAACGTCCTGAAAACAAGTGCCGATCGGTTATTCCTCAACAGGAATAACCATGCGGGTCACAAATTTGTCCGGCTTGATCTCTTTCCCCATGTACGGCGCAACAGGACACATTCCGATAACAATTCCCTTGTGCTTCAGATCAAGCTCTTTCATTTTATCAAGGAGAAGCTGTGGGACTTCCTTTCTGATATTTGAAAAATCACCGTAATACAGAATTGACAGAGCCTTTCCGCCGGGGATAAATCTTGTTTCCTCAGAAGCGCAGTCCGGCTCAACAGGTATGCAGCAGGTGTAATGTTCTTTTTCCGTATCGGGTATCATGCTGAAATATTCATCATAGGGACGAATTACAAACATCAGTTCTGTTGGTATCATGCGATAGCCCTTTTTATAAGCTTCATGGCAGTGGTCGTACATATCCTTATATTGATCCTGAAATCCGTTTCCGGTAA
>JAFLUJ010000160.1 GCA_022511485.1 Oscillospiraceae bacterium
TTTGGAAAGGGGTCTGGGGAATAACCTTTCTTCAGAAAGGTTTTCCCCAGTAAAAACACAGAGATAATACACCAAATGATAATTTACTCTTTCAGTATCTTCATGTATTTTTTATAGTCCGGCATAATGTCAGCAAGGACGGCGTAAAAATCCGCGCTGTGATTGGGGACGACAAAGTGTGCGTACTCGTGGACGAACACATACTCCGAGCAGCCCCGGGGATAAAGTGCGAGACGGCTGTTCATGACGATCTTTTTCTTGTCGATATGACAGCTTCCCCAGCGGGAACGCATTTTCCGTATTTGCAGTGAGGCTTCCGGAACCCGGTATCCCTTTGAAGTAAACATCATACAGGTGCGCTTGTTCAGTTCTTCAAAAAGCTTTCCGATCTCCCCAAGATAGAATTTTTTCAGCAGTCCCCCCACTCGGTCAGAGGATCTTGCATAAACAATAAGCCTGTTTTCCTCTGTTACAACATTTTCCCTGACTGCTATAAATATACTTAAAGTATATTTATTATCAAAACAACTTATTGTATTTCCATCTTTATACTCAGTATCTGTCTCCGGAATGTCCGGATGGCTTGCGTGGGAGGCGAGCTTATCCAGACTGGAAAGTATAAATTCCGCCTTGCTTCTGATAAAGTCCTCAATATATTTTATCGGCACACGTTTAGAAGCGCTTACGTACACAAGACCGTCCGGCTTGATACGGAGATTTATATTCTTGACCTTTTTTCTTGTCAGCAGCCAATTTATATTTTTGTCACCATATACTATTGTGCGCAGTTTATCTTCCATCGTAAACCTCGTCAACTGTTATTACAGGGAAAAATCTTTCGTCCCTGCTGCGTATAAGTTCCTTGACCCTGCCCTCGATCTCCTGACGTTCAGCAGGCTTCCGGGAGCTTACTATCACAAGGTCAAAAATAAGATTTATTCGGTTCTCTCCGTCGGTAATACGGAAATCATGTATGCTTCCCTCCGGGTCAGCCTCATGGACACATTCAAGGACGATCTGCTTGATGCCGTCCACATACTCGCTGTTTACTGTTATGGGATCTGTATGGATAACGGTCTGTATCCCCATTTCAAGAAGTATCTTCCGCTCGATAGCGTCAATGACCTCGTGTATGTGTACCACGTCCCCATCGTCCGGAACTTCTGCGTGTACCGAAGCAAAGACGCGTCCCGGACCATAGTCATGTACTATAAGATCGTGTATGCCGACTATCTCTTCTGGTTCGGTCACAATATGACTGATGGCGTCTATAGTCTCCTTTGACGGAGGCATACCGAGGAGCAGGTCTATAGTTTCCTTTGCAAGATTTACTCCGCTGTACATGATGTACAGCGCTACGATAATGCCGATGTAACCGTCGGTCTGGAAGGGCAGGAAATGTCCGATGACCGTTGCTGCTATTACTGCCGATGTGGAGATAACGTCATTTATGCTGTCATGGGCATTGGCTTTCATTACTGTGGAGTTTATTTTCTTTGCAATAGAGCCGTAGCAGAAAAACATCCACAGCTTGACAAGCACCGAAACAGCAAGGATACAGATCATAGCGGCGTTGAAATTTATTATTTCCGGATGAAGAATTTTTTCTCCGCTGCTTTTAAGAAGCTCAAATCCCACAAGCAGTATTATAAAGGAAACGATAAGTGAGGAGATGTACTCTATCCTGCCGTGTCCGAAGGGATGCTCCCTGTCGGGAAGTCGATTCGCCATTTTTGCACCGATGATGGCAACGATGCAGCTTCCCAGATCGGAAAGGTTATTGAATGCGTCCGAGGTGATGGCGATACTGTTCATCATCGTTCCGATAGCAAGCTTCAGACCAAACAGAAACAGATTGCACACCGATCCTATTACTCCGCCCATTATGCAGTAATTCTGACGGACTGTTTTATCTGAGGTGTTTTGATGATCGGAAATAAAAGTCTTTGCCAGAAAGTCAATCATTGTAGAATATCCCCCAAAATATACTAATTGTATAAATGAATTAAATTTCAAAAGTAAAACTCCGACTAAAGCAGGGACAAAAGCTCCGGGAAATATATTTGCTGGAGCTTTTGCAGGATTTGTTGCATACTTTAGATCAGAGTTCGGTGCAGCTTCATTGGCTGCTATTTGTGTGGTGTTGTTTTAAGAATCAATATTATATTATGCCGGATCTGAACAGAAGATACCCGGCGGCAGCAAGAAAAACCAAAGCTGCCGGAATGATTATCCATAAAAGGACAGGCTTTTCCTTTGGCTTAGGTTCTTCCACCTCAGCAAAGGTATCCTTCAGATCTTTTTTTATGTCCTTTATTTCCTGTTTGAACTGACGTATTTTTTCCTGGTCTCCGGTTTTCATCTTTGCCATTGTCAGCCATTCCCCTCCGACGTGTTTGCTTCTTCAGCCGCCTGTGCCGCTTTTATCATAATAGCACATTCAAGACGTTTTTTCTCCAGCTCACAGGAGAGCTTATGTGCGGTGAGTATGTTTCCGGTATAAATGTAGTTGTTGGCATTGCAGCCTCCGCTGCAATAGAATTTCGCCCAGCATTTTTTGCAGTCCTCTTTGGTGTAGATATGTGCAGATGCAAATTCCTTTTTGATGTCCGTATTGAAAGTACCCTCATTAATATTGCCCATTTTATATTTTTCAATACCTACAAACTGGTGACAGGGATAAATATCTCCCTCTGGAGTGATGGCAACATATTCGTTTCCGCTGCCGCAGCCGCGAAGTCTTTTTATTGCGCAGGGTCCCTGGTCAAGGTCAAGCATGAAATGGAAGAAATTCAGGTGCTTGTCCGTTTTATTTTTTTCAAGAAGTATTGCTGCAAGACGTTCATACTCCTTGAATATTGCAAGCAGATTTTTTTCCGTGATTGCGTAGTTCATTGAGCTGTCGCTTACCACAGGCTCAACGGAGATCTGGTCGAAGCCCTGCTCGTAAAGATGGAGCACGTCCTCGCCGAAATCCAGATTATATCCGGTAAAAGTTCCCCTTACATAGTAATTTTCAAAGTTCCGTTTCTCCACAAGTCTCTTGTATTTATCCATGATGGAATCGTAGCAGCCTGTTCCGTCCACACGCTTGCGGACGCGGTCGTTGACCTCTTTTCTGCCATCCACGGAAAGGACAACGTTGGACATTTCCCTGTTGATGAAGTCCATTTTCTCATCGTCAAGCAGCAGACCGTTTGTTGTGATTGTAAATCTGAAATGCTTGCCGTACTCATTTTCCTTGCTTCTGCCGTATGTAACAAGCCTTTTGACGGTATCCCAGTTCATAAGAGGCTCGCCGCCGAAAAAGTCAAGCTCAAGATTTTCCCTGTCCCCGGAATTTTTCAGCAGGAAATCCATAGCCTTTTTGCCGGTTTCAAAGTCCATGTGCATACGCTTGCCCAGACCGTAGTCTCCTGTGGAGGCGAAGCAGTATTCACACCGGAGGTTGCAGTCCTGAGCAACAAGCAGGCACATAGCCTTTACCGGAGCGGGTACAGACCTGTCAGCAAACTGTTCGTAATCGTCAGCGGAAAAAAGTATCCCTTCATTGTGGAGATCAAGTACCTCCTTATAGCAGGAACGGATATCCGTTTCCTGATAAAAGCGGGTGAGCTTTTCAATGACTCTTTGAGGACATTCCGGCTCAAAGGGAGGCTGAACATTATCAAGCATATCGTATGTGATCTCATCCACGAGGAAAACTCCGCCGCTGTGGACGTCCAGCACGATATTCAGACCGCCAAGCTTGTACTTATGTATCATAAAATAACGCTCCTTAAATAGCATTAAATAGCAAATAAGGGGCATAATGCCCCTTAGAACCTGTCTTTACAACCTATGGTATGGATTTGTACAGGCGGCGTCAGTACACAAGAGCCGCCTTATGCAGATAAACCCGCACACATAGTCTGTGAAGACAGGTTCGATGTGTGGAAATTACTTTTCGCACTTCTGATTAGCAACTGTGCAGGAAGTCTTGCAGGCAGACTGGCATGATGCCTGACACTTGCCGCAGCCGCCCTTTGATGCTGTCTTTTTAAGGTTAGCCTTGTTGATGGTGATGATGTGCTTCATTGGAACAACCTCCTCCGAAAAAAGATTAAAGATATTATACCACATTAATTGACATTTTTCAATAGTCAAATTAACGAAATCTTTTGGGTGAATTTACCCCAAATATGCCGCCTATGGCAGAACAAGCAAGGATCATTAACAATTTTGTAAAAAAGCCTCCTGCGGAAAAGCCTCTTACGAAAATGATACCTCCTAAAAGTGTGAAAACAAAAATTATTGCTCCGCAGGCAAGTCCCACCTTCAAACCGTTTCTCCGACGGCGTTTAGCGGCTGTAAAGCCTGCCGAGAAGCATCCGGCGCAAAGCGCTGCGGACGCCATTACTGTAAATACTCCGTCACTAAGGTCGACAACTGTGGCAATTGCCGAAAAAAGAGTGACCATCAGAAATATCGCTCCCACGCAGGCAAGTCCCGCATTAAGGACAAGCAGGAGCTTTTCGGCTTTAGCGCGTTCAGCGGAAGTTTTTCTCCGCATACAGACCCTCCGTTCGATCATATCATAATCGGGACGATGTCCCTATTGAATGACTATGCTTGCGAAGGGAAAATAATGACGGTTTTAGAGCTGGTTCTTATTTCTTTTTGACTGCTTCTTCGGTAGTATCGTGGATAGTGGCATTTTCGGAAATAGCCCATATTTTCACTCTGATCTTGGAGCGGTCGCCGCCTGTTTCAATAACGACAGTATCCTCGGTTTTGCGGACGATAATTCCGGTGATCCCTCCGATAGTCGTGACCTCGTCGCCAATCTGGAGACTGTCCCGCATTTCCTTTGCTTCCTTTTCCTTTTTTCTCTGGGGACGTATCATAACGAAATACATCAGAGCCATAAGGATAACGAACATTACGACTGAATATGCTACGGAAAATCCCATATCGCCCTGTCCCTGTCCTGCGGCTGCGTTAGTCTGGTCTGCACTGAGCATTAAAGGCATTAAATATGAATACATTAAAAATCCTCCTAAAATTGAACATAATACTATTATAACACAATTTTTCCAATTTGCAATAGTATTCATAATTTTTTAACGGTGTAATTTATAATATTAATTTCTAAAACAGCAGCAGACAGATTTGACGGTCATCTTTGTCTGCTAACATTTCAGGGATCAGTATAAATCATTTATTTTTACTACAGACAGGGTGGAAAAGTACTTAGGGGCGGCATGCGGCTCTGTTTACAAAAATTGTTTATATTGATTATTTGATACGGCAATGCTATAATGTTTATGCGAAGAAAATTTTTTTAAAAATGGGTGCGAAAAATTGATACTTGCTGTGTCTAATAAACAGAAAGCAATTGCAAGATCAAATAGGAGGATATCAAATGGATAACGCTACGGATCGCTACCGTCGTTTCCTTGCTGGTGATGATAATGGACTTAGGGAAATCATTGATATATATTACAACGGATTGACTCTCTATATCAACGGTATTGTAAACAATTTGTCTGAAACAGAAGATATTGTACAGGACACTTTTGTAAAGCTGGCTGTTAAAAAGCCAAAATTCAATGGAAAATGTGAATTCAAGACCTGGCTGTACACGATCGCACGGAATTTTGCCTATAATTATCTGAAAAGGCATAGATCGAGATTTTCGGAGCAGTCCATAGATTCGTATGTATTGCTGTCAGATGGTACGGATGTAGAAAAGCAATATCTCCACTCTCAGCAGAGCATTGAGCTGCATAGAGCTATGAAGAAGCTGAATACTGAGTATTTTCAAGTGCTTTACCTGATGTATTTTGAAAATATTAATACTGACGGTATCGCTAAAATTATGCACAGATCCAAACGTCAGATCGGTGATCTGTTATACAGAGCAAAAAAATCATTAAAATCCAAACTGGAAAAGGCAGGCTTTCATTATGAAGAATTCTAAAGAAATGGCAGACTCTGTATTCCGGATACGAGATACTTACCTTGAAAAACAAAGAAAAAGGAAGATCAGGCTGAAAAAAGCTGCTTATATTGGTTCGTCGGTCTGTATGCTTGGCTTAATTGTTGCAGGTATCAATTTTATGTTTCCTAATATACAGCAGCTTCCTGATATAACCGCTTCTGATTCTTCTGAGAATACGCTCTCTTCGAGTGTATCTGAAAGTGAAACAAACAATACTCATAAGGATAATGAAATGATGCCGGCAGACGGTACTTCACGAGAGCCGGAAATACAGAAAGATCCCGATGAACTTATAGAAACAGAAAGTGAACGAACGCAGGAAGAGATTGTCACATCAATGGACGTCATTGATGGCGGCAGTATTGAAGAAATTATATTTCCTCCTTTTGAATGGGAAGAAAATATACCGCCGCATGATGAATCAATTGATGAAGCAGAGGACGAAAGTGAAAGTATTGTAATTGATCCGAATGGATTTGATACCTGGTCTTTAGATGACGTTTGCCGTTCGTTCCCCGAAATCAGCTTTGAAAAGCAATATCACTGCGCTGATATTGCTGTCAGCGAAGAAATGCTCGTATCAGCAATAGCAGACATTATAATAACTGGCTATGATATTGATACAGGAAGCAGCATTTTCGCTGATGCAGTGGTCTATTCTTTTATTGGCTCTGACGAGAATGATGAGGTAGCTGTCTGGTTTAAAGGCAGGAACGATTATATTGTTTATCGGGCAGAATAAATTTGTTGTATATTATTAACCGGAGGTTATGAGAATGAAAAAAATAATTGCAATTCTGACTTTATCAGCCGTTCTGATGTCCGGCTGTGAATCAGCAGGCGAAATTGACAGCAATATTAACAGTATTGAGATCACAAGCGCGCAGTATTCAGAAAGCAATATTACTGATCTACATCCCATATTGAATTCAGAAGAGACTTCTGCAATTTATTCGGAATGGAACAGTACAGCTGATATTTCAAAACAACCATCTGCCACAGAAAAAAGAAATTCAGAAACGATCGTAACGACAGTATCCGGATCCAAAAGCGATATTAGTTTTTCCTCAGATACCGGATCTTCAGGTAAAACTACAGAGAGCTTTCCAACAGATACAAAAATAAACAAGAAAGAACCCACTATTGTGTATAGTACAAATTATGACCGTACTGATGATGATTTCGTGGCTGCTCCGGGTGAAATATATTTATCATCAGAGCTAAAAAATGCAATAGATGAAAATTCGGATAATTCTTTGGCGTTGTTTGCGATTTATATTGATGTGTATGATTATAATGATACACATAGTGCTAAAACTGAAGAATTTCTTAATACTACTGTTATTGACGGATTTACATACGCTGAAATAAATGAAAAGCGTGGTAAGATAAACGAAGAGATCAACCAGCTTAGGGAAGTGTCCGACATATATCTGAACCCCGATCTGACGGAAGAGCAAATGACGGAATATTTAAACAAAATATCGGAGCTTACAAATGAGGATCAATATTATTATGAAATCGCTATGGATATGCTAGTTGCTGCTGACAGATATTCGCTTCAGCTTGAAAGTGACAGGCTTGCAAAGCTTGGGATAGACGTATGCGGAATTACCGAAAACAAGAGAAATATCAATTATATTATTGCAATTGCCTCAGCTGAGGAAATTAACTCAATGCCATTTTCTGATGATGCTGGGTATAAAATATGGTTAGCACCTGAAACATAAATTCCGTACAGCTTAGCCCGGATATTGCATAAATATTAAAAATATTATAAATCAGCCGCACCAATTTTAGCAATTGATGCGGCTGATAGTGCTATTGTCCATGATCTGTGTTTATCGTGTGCTTTCCTGCCACACCGGCTTGACAAATCCTGTAATATGCTGTAAAATGAATTGTATAATATTTTTCGGGAGGCTTTAAAATGGAAAAAGCCAGACCCTTCTGCCGCAAATGTCTCTTTGAGGATATTGACCGGGAGGGCGTCTACTCCTCCATAAAGGAGCTTATAGACGCTCTGCCGGAGGATAAAAAAACTCCGGAGGCAGAATATCACCGCAGACTGGACATATGCCGGAAGTGCGATTCCTTAGGGGAAGGCACCTGCGGAAAATGCGGATGCTTTGTGGAGCTTCGGGCAGCAAAGAAAAATATGGACTGTCCCCATGAAAATCATTACTGGAAAGAAAGCCGATGATAACATAAATGAGTACATATACAAGAAATATGACCTCCGGAAGCGAGCTTGGACATATCCTGAGGTTCACCCTGCCGCTGCTGGCGGGAAACCTCTTTCAGCAGCTGTATAATATTGTGGATTCCATCATCGTGGGACGATATTTGGGTTCAGAGGCATTTGCTTCGGTGGGAGAAACAGGCTCTGTCACGTTCTTATTCTATAATCTGTGCATAGGTCTTGCAACCGGTGCGGGTATACTTATCTCCCAGGGCTTCGGCGCAAAGAAAAGCATGGAAGTAAAAAGACTTATCGCAAATTCAGCCTATGTCCTGCTGGTGTTTGGTATCCTTATAAGCGTGGTTTCCGTGATCTGCGCTCCGCTGCTGCTTCTTATGCTCGGCACTCTGGACAGCATCTTTGACGCTGCTCTCGGATACATGAGAATAGCCTGTGCGGGAACAGTTGCAGTTGCAGCTTACAACTGGATAAACGCTGTAATGCGGGCGCTGGGAGATTCAAGAACGCCTTTGGTTTTCCTTATAGTGGCAAGCGTCCTCAATGCAGGACTTGACCTGCTTTTCGTTGTGGGCTTCGGCATGGGGATAAACGGTGCGGCATGGGCTACCGTCACGGCTCAGGGAATAGCGGCGGCAGGAAGCATAATTTTTGCTTTTATAAAAAATCCATATTTTAAGCTGTCAAGGAGAAACGCTAAGCCAAACTCAAATATCCTTTACCGGTGTATAAGGACGGGAGTTCCGGTAGCTTTGCAGAACTCGGTAATTTCGGTTTCAATGATATATCTGCTCAGAACAGCAAACAGCTTCAAAAACGAAGACGTCATCGCTGCTTACACTGCAACAATGAGAGTGGAGCAGCTTATCCAACAGCCCTTTGCATCCCTTGGAGCAGCATTATCCACCTTTACAGGACAGAATATAGGTGCGGGAAAAGCAGACCGTGTCCGGAACGGTTATCGTCAGGGAGTAAAGGCGGTGGTTATTTTCTCCCTTGCAATGCTGCTGATCTTTTTGTTTTTCAGCAAGTACATTATCGGGGTATTTGTAAAGGAAAGCGTAGTCCTGGACATCGGCGCAAAGGCTTTGAAGCTTTCCGCCTGCTTTTATATCCCTCTTGGACTTATCCATACCACAAGGGGACTTCTCAACGGTGCGGGAGACGTTGGCTACACCATGATAAACGGATTCTCCGAGGTAGCGGGAAGGATCGGCTTCGCAACGCTGCTTGTACATATCCCCATAGTGGGATACTGGGCGATATGGGGGACGTCCTGTCTTACATGGGCGCTTACCGGAATAATGAGCGTCATAAGATACAAGGGCGGAAAATGGAAAAATCAGGCGGCGCTCAACGCTCTGAAAGAGCCGTCATATCAAAAAGAGGAAAATAAAATATGAACTATATCGGATCTGACAGCGTCCGGCTTTCAGAGGATGGACGCTCTGTTATCATAATCGACCAGACCCTCCTTCCGGGGAAGACAGAGTACAGGGCTCTTTCCTCAGCAGAGGATATTTTCGAGGCGATAAAAAAGCTCCGGGTAAGGGGAGCTCCCGCAATAGGGATATGCGCAGGATACGGGATGTACGTCCTGTCCACGCAGATAAAAAGCGCCTCCTTTGATGAATTTTTCGGGGATCTTTCAAAAACAGGGGAGTACCTTTGCTCCTCACGTCCCACAGCGGTGAATCTCTCTGCGGCGGTGAAGCGTATGCTTGAAGCGGCGGAGAAAAATAAAGACCTTCCCATCTCGAAAATACAGGACGTCCTGAAAGAAACAGCGGAAAGGATACACACAGAGGACATCGAAATGTGCCTTGCAATTTCGGAGTACGGACTTTCCCTTGTAAAGGACGGAGACGGTATCCTGACCCACTGCAATGCAGGACCGCTGGCGACCTCCCGTTATGGAACGGGTCTGGGAACGCTCTTTCTGGGAAAGGAGCGGGGATATGATTTTCACGTCTACGTGGATGAGACACGTCCTCTTTTGCAGGGGGCAAGACTTACCGCTTACGAGCTTGACAAGGCAGGGATAGACGTAACTCTGATATGCGACAATATGGCTTCCGCAGCAATGAAAAACGGATATATACAAGCTGTGTTCGTAGGCTGCGACAGAGTTGCGGCAAACGGAGATACCGCCAATAAGATCGGCACAAGCGGAGCGGCAGTTCTTGCAAAGCATTACGGGATACCCTTTTATGTTTTCTGTCCCTCCACTACAATTGATCTTTCCTGCAAAAGCGGAGCGGATATTCCCATAGAGCTTCGGGACGGTGAGGAGATCCGCACAATGTTTTTCAGTGAGCCTGTCGCTCCCGAGGTGAAGTGCTGGAATCCCTCCTTTGACGTCACAGAAAGCGGACTTATCTCCGCTATCATAACGGAAAAGGGAATATGCCGTCCGCCATATGAAAAAAGTCTTGCAGGTCACAGATAATTTCAGGGTCAACATCGAAATACGGCATAATATGGTTGTGCAATATGAACAAAGATGTATATTGACTATTGCAAAAAATTTCAAAATAAGGTATAATTAGACATTAATATATTTATAGATCGGAGTATTAAGAATGAAATCAATCAAAGCAAAAATCACTGTCCTGGTCATCGTGTTTACCGTTGTGACAGCACTGGCGGTAGGAGCAATAAGCTTTCTCAATGCAAACAGTATCATTGACGACGATTCAGCCGAAATAATCAACAGATCATGTTATACCACATCGGAAGAGATCAACGCCCGCTTGATGTGTGTGGAGCAGTCGGTTGACACATTTGTAGATTACGTTATGAACAATCTCACTGATCTGGACGCTTTCAGCGCCTCTGACCAGAGTGTGGACGAGTTTACCGAGTTTATTTCACCGTCTCTTCTTGCAGCTGCTGAACACACCGACGGAGCAATATCCGCATACATAAGATACAGTCCGGATCTTGCTTATCCTACATCCGGCAAGTTTTATATGAGAAACAGCCTTACTTCCCCTTACGAGATAGTTCCCAACACTGATTTCAGCATCTACGATAAGACCGACCTCAACCACGTGGGATGGTACTATATCCCCGTAAACAACGGAGCGCCTATATGGATGTCCCCCTATTTTAACGATAATGTCGGAATTTATATGATCTCCTACGTAGTTCCTCTTTTTATGAACGGACAGAACGTGGGTATCATCGGTATGGATATAGACTTCACACTTCTTGAAGAGATCGCAGATATAGACTCTGTCTATGATGGCGAATCCGTATTTATAATCGACAGCAGCTCAAACCAGATACTTCATCACAATACCTTTGAATACGGAACTATGCTGGAGGATCTCAATGAGAAGGGAGATGTTTCTCCGATCATAGAGGCGTTTAAGACCGGCAAGACTGAAAGCGATGAGTTATACGACATCAGCTATAACGGAGAAAAATACGCTGCTTCATACCGTGTTATGAGAAACGGTATGAAGGTCATCGTTTCCGTACCTGCCAGTGATCTCAACGAAAGTACAGACCGTCTTTCCCTTGCTATAGGAATTTCCTCGCTTATTATCGTTATCGCCGCAGTTGTGATCGCATACTTTATTTCCAGAAGCATTACTGCTCCGATAGATGCTCTTAATAAAGCGGCAAAGAAGATCGCCGACGGAGACCTGAGTACGACCATCAACACAGTGACCTCCAGGGATGAAATAGGAGTGCTTTCAAAAAATTTCGGTATCATGGTATCACAGCTTCACGACTATGTGGATTACATAGCGGAAATATCCAATGTGCTTAACGGCGTTGCGGAAGGAGATCTTGACTTCAAGCTTACGAGAAACTATGCAGGAGACTTTGAAAAGGTGCGTAAGGCTCTCAATCTTATTTCCGGAACGCTGAGCCGTACCATGTCGGATATCAACAACGCCGCCCGTCAGGTCGCCCTTGGAGCAGATCAGGTATCGGCAGGAGCTCAGTCTCTTGCACAGAGCAGCACCGAGCAGAGCGAATCTATCCAGCAGCTTTCAATATCCATGGACGAGCTTACTCAGGACGTTGCAAAGAACAACGAAAGCATACGGGACGCATTTTCTGCAATGGAGAAGGCAGCCATGGGAATGGCTGAAAGCAGCAGGAATATGAGCGATATGCATACCGCAATGAACGCTATCTCCGATTCATCCGATAAGATAATAAACATAGTCAGGACAGTCGAGGACATCGCTTCCCAGACTAATATCCTTGCTATAAATGCAGCCATTGAAGCAGCCCGCGCAGGAGCAGCAGGACGAGGCTTTACTGTTGTTGCCGAGGAGATACAGAACCTTGCAACTCAGACAGCGGAAGCAACAAAGGATATAAATGATCTGGTGGAGAATGTGACAAAGACCATAAATAACGGAAAAGTGATCTCCGAGAAGACGGATAAGTCCATACAGGATGTTTCTGCTACCACCGAATCTATAAAGTCATCACTTCATGATATTTCTGTTTCCAGCGAAAAGCAGTCTATGTCTATTGAAAGCGTAAACAGCAGTATCAAGCAGATAACTGACGCTGTTCAGAACAACAGCGCTACAGCGGAGGAGAGCGCCGCTACCAGCGAGGAAATGAACAGTCAGGCACGTGTTCTCCGGAAGAGAATAAGCATATTCAAGCTCAGAGAAAGCGGAAAAGAAGATACTTAACAGCCGTATTATGCAGTCGTTTCAATAAAACATTTTTATGTTATTGTTGAAGCGGCTGCTTTTACTTTTAATGCAATATCTCATAAAGATAATTGGGGGGATCAATTTGTACATAACAGTAACATTGAAGCAGCTTGGTAAAAAACGAAATAAAGTAGACGGAGAAAAATTCTTTCTTGAAAATAAGCCGGAAACCGTAGAGGGTCTTATCCGGGAAGCCGTGCATACCTGCGTTGCTGCGTATAACGAACGTGTCCGTAATGGGGAAAATGCAAAGCCCCTTTCATCCGAGGATATTGAAAGCATGAGCGAGATCGGCAAGATAGCCTTCGGTATCAATTACGGAGGAAAAGAAGCGGACGAGCAGTCCGCTATCCGGACCGCCATTCAGGCGTATGAGGACGGTCTTTTCAGAATTTTTATCGGGGATAACGAGGCGGGGGAGCTGTCCTCCGGGCTTGATATTTCAAAGGGAGAAAGAGTTACTTTTATAAAGCTTACAATGCTTACAGGGAGGTTATGGTAATATGGAAAAAATAACAGGTGCAGAGAGAGACAGGCTTAACAAGCTTGGAAGGGAGTATCTTTCTGAATGGAGAGAGGAACGGGAAAAGGCTCTTGAAAAGCTTTCACCGGAGCTTCGGGAATTTGTAAACTACTGCTGCAAAGCAAGTGTCTCGCCTGTCCTGCCTGCTTTAGCTGACGACCTGATAAACGGTCTCGAGGACGGACGGTACAAAAAGCCCTCGGACTTTTTTAACTATAAGGCTATGGCGCTGTTTAACGGGGTCATCTATCCCGGACGTCAGAAGGATTTTTTATACGCTGTCGATCATGTTCATGAACGTGCATATTCCACATCATTGTGGCGAAGGTCATTCCGCTCAAAAGAACCTGCCGCAGTCGCTCAGCGGGTCATGCAGATAGTTTATGATTACTATGAAAGAGACCATTTCGACGCCGATATATGCGACATCCTTGAAGAAAAAAATCTTTCCGAAAAGCAGCTGGGACATTTGCGTTATAGCTATTATAATAAATATGGTCTTGAAAGCATTATTGCTGCGGAAATTGATTTCGGAAATGAACGTCTTATAAATATCGTTAAGGACGCTCTCTGCGGAGACTCGGAGGCGTCTGTCAGACTTGCTCTGTCAGGAGCAATGCAGAGCCACAACAAAGAGCTCCATGAGCTGGTGGGAAAGCTTCTTCTTGCAGCGCAGCTTCAGGAGGGTTTGCGTCAGGCAATATGTCAGGAAATGGACTGCGCCGTCCCGGAGGTCTTTACTCTGCTGCTTGATATTATCATCCAAAATAATCTGATAAGATTTTCCTCTGTCAAGCGTGCTGTGGGAACATGGCTGGGACTTATCAACACCGAGACCGATAAGGTGGAGCGTATCAGCGAAAAGTCCGTGGAGCTTATCGCCGACTGCATAAACGCCCCCTCTGTCCGTGAAGAGTATCTTGCCAGCGAGGACAGCATGAAAATTTACGTCGCCCTCTGGTCATACGGATTCTACGAAGCATACGATATGATGAAAAAAATCGAAGAGCTATCCTTGAAAGGCACGCACCATCAGGTGCTTACAGCAGGATATGCGGCGATAAATCTTGACAATAAGTTTTTTATGCATGAAATTGCAAAAATAGTTGTAAAGCAGCATAAAAACGAGCAGGATATTTTAGCTATGTATATGCCCTGTCTGATGTCCGATTTCAGCAGGCGCATTGAAAATGCTCTTACCGGCAGACCGGTGGACGGTTGGGATAACAATAGATATTATGACGATTTCACCACCCGTAAATACTGCGACTATTCCTGCTATTTTGAAGACCGTGAGGAAGCGGAGGAGTATTTTGACACCCTTTCGGAAATTATGGATGGAATAAAGGGAAAGTCCCTAGAGTTCAGTCCCTGCGTTTTCCCATGGCATAGTGCCGTCCTTTCAAAATCGGATATTATCGGACGTCTTGCTTTTATTGCAAGCTCACTGCAGGACAATGATAAAATAGATAAGATCGCTTCAAGGATACCGGAAATAGAGACCGGATACAGCGGATACACCAACCGCGCCAGAATAGTAAAACTCCTGCTGACGCAGCCGGAAACGGACTTCCAGAGGAAGCTTCTTGCGGAAGCAGTCTGCGACAAGGAAACATATGCAAGAAAGGCTGCCTTTGAGATCATTCAGAAAACGGAGATCACTCCCGAAAATTATCTTCGTCTTGAGGATATGTTAAAATATAAAAATGCGGAGATGCGCTCCAACCTTATCACTCTGCTGATGGAACAGACTGACGAGGCTCTTTTCGGGACGGTGGATCGTCTTGTTTCCGACAAAAAGGAGGAGAAGCGCACTGCGGGTCTGGACATCATAATACAGCTTTCAAAGGATGAGAAAAGGAAGTCCCTTTCCGAGAAATGCTCTCCACTTGCTCTTAAAATTGAAAAGCCCACCACAAAGGAAAAAATACTTATCGGAAATATCACCGGCAGCAGCAAATCGGAGGAAGCAGTTACCGAAGTGCTTTATACAGACGAGGACGAGTATAGACCGGAGCTTCCGGAAAACGATTATATGCTTGAATGTGTCGACCTGTTTATGGAGTATTTCCCCGACTCTCAGCTGGGAGCAGTTCTGAATCCGAAAAAATACAGCTCCGTATCATCAAAGGTCAAGGGCATCGCTAAAAAGATTTCAGGCGACGACTGCGAAGCATTCAAGCAGGCAAGGGAGGACATTATCAGTCTCAGCGAATGTATAAAAGCAAACAGGGACAGAGAGTTCATTTACAATGGCGAAGCCCACACCTTTGACTGTTACAGCTACGAATTCCACGTCACCGACGAAAACGGAAACCAGACTGTCCCCTTTATGGAGGAATGGCAGAACTGGTTCGATGAAAGGAAAATGGACACCGCCAGATTTATAAGGATGCTTGTTGCAACAGCTGGATATACAGATAGTAATGAATTTACAAAATCATCTGAAAAGTATATTTCTGCCCTTTTCGGAAAGGGCTTTGAGAAATATGTGGAGCTTGATTATTCGGCTCATTTAGGCAGCATAATCTCAGAGCTTAAAAATAAAAATCTCCCCCTGGAAAAATGGTCGGAGACCCGGCGGCGTCTTGCCTTTGCAGCGGTGATGTGGTTCATGAAGGCTGTCCCGGACAGTGATGTTATGTTTACATACACAAGGTCAAGCAGCGGTTACAAGGATTCCGCACACCTTCTTGGACATACAAAGATCAATGAGATCACAGGGCATCTTGACAGCTATGGAGAATACCTGGAATATCATATTGCACTTGGCTATCTTGCCATCAAGAAATGCTATAATATACCGCAGAACGAAAGAAAGGGACTGTATCCCGGAAGTCTTTATTCTCCCTATTATAACCACCGCGGAAGTATAAGCACCTTCCATGCTCCTGATAATACTGATTTCATCAATGCAGCGTATCTCGGCAAAATCTCCGAAAGGACTATGTACTGGTTTATTCTCGGAGAAAATGATCTTCGGGGAGGCAACCTGAAGGACGCACTTAACACGCTTTCCAACATCACATCTGTTTACAGAGAGCAGGGCAGACAGGTTTCAGCAGGGCGTGAGGACAGCATTTGGAAAATCCGTCACGCAAAAAATCAGGTAAGCTTTTTCATCGGAAGACAGGGCAAGAACGATGACGCTCCCTTTACCGAGGAGGAAAAGAAAAAGCTTGCCTTCGCCGCAGGTGTCTATGATAAAATTCTAGGGATAGTTCTTAACGCAGAGCTTAACCGGGGAGACAGCGAAACTCCCTACTCCTATGCCATCAGCTCTATCAACAGAATTTACGGGGAGCGGAATTTTGTCGCTATACTTTCCGCCCTTGGCAAGGACACTCTTGAACGGGGCTATTCCTCAGGCAACAGCAAAAGGTCTTCTTTGAGCCATCTGCTGGGCGTGTGTATCCCCGAACCGGAGGACAATGCCGATTCTCTCCGGGAGCTTGTAAAGGACACAGACATTACAGAAAAGCGGCTTATCGAAGCAGCACTTTATTCTCCCGAGTGGATAGACATTGTTGGCGAATATCTTGGCTGGGAGGGCTTCACCTCTGCCTGCTACTATTTCATGGCGCATATGAACGAGCGGTTTGACGACAAGAGAAAGGCGGTCATCGCAAGATACACTCCACTTGACGAAGAGGAACTGAACTCCGGGGCTTTCGATATTGACTGGTTCAGATCTGCTTATGATACTGTGGGAGAAAAGCGTTTCAATATGATCTACGACGCGGCGAAGTATATTTCAGACGGAGCAAAGCATTCCCGCGCAAGAAAATATGCCGACGCAGTACAGGGAAAAATGGCCGCCCCGGAGACCGTCAAAACCATCGCTGACAAGAGAAACAAGGATCTTCTCATGGCATACGCTCTTATCCCTCTTGCAGACGATGACGATCTCAGCGAAAGGTATCTTTATCTCCAGCAGTTTTTGAAGGAGAGCAAAAAATTTGGATCACAAAGAAGCGCCAGTGAGAAAAAAGCAGTGGAGACAGCCATGCGGAATCTCGCTCTGAATGCAGGATACTCGGACACCGCCAGACTTACCCTGCGAATGGAGACAAAGCTTATCGACGACAGCAGGGAGCTTTTCGAGGACAAGCAGATAGAGGACGTTATCGTCAAGCTTGTTACCGATGAAAACGGCAAGACGGAGATACTCTGCAATAAGAACGGTAAGGCTCTGAAATCGGTTCCTGCCAAGCTTAAAAAGAACGAATATATTGTACGGCTTTCCGAGACTAAAAAGGCTCTTACCGAGCAGTACCGACGCACCAAAGCAATGTTTGAACAGGCAATGGAGGATGGTACGGAATTTACGGCAGGAGAAATAAATATCCTGAGGAAAAATCCTGTTATACTTCCAGTAATAAATGATCTGATATTTGCTTCTGGTGGAAAGATCGGCTTCTTTAAGGACGGTACACTTACCGACTATGCAGGAAAGGTCACAAAGCTGACCGACAGTGACAAGCTCTCGGCAGCACATACCTTCCTGATCTGCAAGGACGGTCACTGGCAGGACTACCAGAAGCTGTTGTTTGACAAGGGGACAGTCCAGCCCTTCAAGCAGGTGTTCCGTGAGCTTTACATAAAAACGGATGAAGAAAGGGAAATGAACCACTCCCTGCGCTATGCGGGAAATCAGATACAGCCGGCTAAGACGGTGGCTTGTTTGAAATCCCGCCGTTGGGTAGCGGACGTTGAGGACGGTCTGCAAAAGGTCTACTACAAGGAAAACATAGTTGCAAGGATATATGCAATAGCGGACTGGTTTACTCCCGCAGATATTGAAGCTCCCACACTTGAATGGGTGGAGTTCTCCGACAGAAAAACAGGGAAGGAAATAAAAATAGGGGATGTCCCGGATATAATTTTCTCCGAGGTAATGCGGGACGTTGACCTTGCGGTAAGCGTCGCCCACGCAGGAGGCGTTGACCCGGAGGCAAGCCACTCCACAATGGAAATGCGTGCTGCGCTTATGGAATTTACCCTGCCGTTATTCAAGCTGGGCAACGTGCAGATAAAGGAGCATCACGCTCACATTGAGGGCAAGTACGGAGACTACACCGTACATCTTGGAAGCGGCGTCATTCACAAAAAAGGCGGCGCAATGATAGCAGTGCTTCCTGTACACTCCCAGCACAGAGGGAAGCTTTTCCTGCCATTTGCTGACGACGATCCCAAAACTGCGGAGATCATAACAAAGGTACTTTTCCTTGCAGAAGACAGTAAAATAAAAGACCCCACTATACTGGAACAGATCAAGGCATAGCACGTTAATTTCATAAGTCATTATTTTATGGACAATAGTGTAAACCATTATTTAGTATATTGTCTCTGTATTCCTATCGGGGGAGACCCTTTTGAAAAAGGGTGGTATCTTGTCAAGTCAAGTGCAACAAA